>PEXW01000018.1 GCA_002774575.1 Candidatus Kerfeldbacteria bacterium CG08_land_8_20_14_0_20_43_14 | reverse complement strand
TCTTTTGTCTCTCCTCTCGCCAACTCGCTATCTTGCTAATCAGCCATCTTGCCATCTCCCCAACCTCCCAATATACTTGACTTGCAGGCGATTTTGTGATATTATTATTTATTACTTTTCTTCCTCCCCAACTAACTATCTAGCCAACTCGCCAACTCGCTAAATCAATCGTTATGAGTGGCCAAAAAACTCTCGACAAAAAACCTCTGCGTCACCGGATTGCGCATCATGTTGTTCATCATGCCAAGCATTGGTTTATTCCTCACGAAGGCAATAATCACCAACCGCACGCTTTAAGACCCCGGGCCTTAAAGACTTATGCCTACATTCTGCTTGCTGCCAAGATTGCCAGCGCGGTTTTTTTGTTTGCCGCTTATCCTAACCAGGCTAAATACGCGGCCTACACAGCCAACACCATTATTTCTTTAACCAACGAATCCAGACGGGAATACAATCTTAATTCTTTGACTTCAAATTCCCTGCTGACTTTGGCCGCGCAAAACAAAGCCAAGGACATGCTGGCCAGGGATTATTTTGCTCACACCACTCCTGATGGCAAGCGGTTTTGGACCTGGATAGACGCCACGGGTTATGACTACACCACTGCCGGAGAAAATCTGGCAATCGATTTCACTACCCCGGAATCAGCTCACAGTGCTTTAATGGCCAGCCCGACTCACAAAGAAAATATCATTAATAAAAACTACAAAGAAATCGGCGTGGCAGTCGTCACCGGTAAAATGGACGGACAGGAAACTACTGTGCTGGTTGAAATGTTTGGCACCCAGGTGCCGAAAAAAACTCAAGTTGCCAAGGTTACAACGCCTAAAGCCAAAACTCCGACCAAGGTAGCGATTAAACCTTCAACCAAACCCAAGACAGTGCCAAAAGTTAAAGCTGATCAGACTGATTTGATCCAAGCCCAGCTGGTTCAGCAAAATTTGAATAAGTTTACTTTATTGCCAGAAGCAGTGATTAATGTCTGGGCTGAATTTAAAAACTCGGGCAATACCACTTGGAAAGCCGGAGAGGTCAGTCTAGTTACAGCTAATCCCATCAAACACAATTCTATTTTCACGGATTCCAGCTGGAACGACGCAACAACCGTGGCCAGCCTTGAAAATGACACCAAGCCAAGCGATATTGCCAGGTTTGAATGGAAAATCAAAGCGCCTAAAGAAGTTGCTTCCACTTCGGAAAGTTTTACTTTAATTGACGCCAATGGCAAGACTATTATTGAAAACCCGACAATTTTCTCCATAAATGTTATTACCCCGGCTACTTTAGCCCAGACCAAGACTGTCCCCACTCAAACCCAGGCTAACGAGCCAACCTCACCGGAAACCGCCAGTCAGCCGCAAATTATTGCCAAAGAAATAGTTGGACACGCGCCAAATGATGTGGTCACCAAAATTCTTGGCTTTGTGGATAACTTTTACCTGGGTATCCTGTTTTTCCTGATAATTGCCTTGGCAATTAATGTATTCGTCAAAATCCGCATCCAACACGCCCATGTCATTGGTCAAACTTTAACAGTTATTGCCATTGCCGCTGGTTTCCTGTTCTTCAAATTCCACTTCCTGCAAAAAATCGCTCCGGTTGTTAAGGTTTTGGGCCAAATAGTAGGTATTATCTAAACTTATTGGCTAGCTGCGGTAATTTTGACCACAGCCCTGTTTTTTGCTAATCTATTTTCACCAAACAAACACCAATAATATCCGCACATTGCTTAAGGAGGGGCAAAGTCACTTCGAAATGTTTTAAAAATGAAGCCATATTGCTGATATCCTCTTCTATAGCCAAAATTTCAAAAATAAATCCGCCTTGTTAAAACCAATAAATTTTGGCGGAATCAGCTGAAGTCCCGTTGAATAACGGGATGAAGGAGGATAAACTTGACACAAAAACACTTTCTTTTCAAAATATAGAACTACACATTATTCACTAAAACCATTTGCCTTTAAACCAAGGCAAAATCCCCAAAAAGCCTCAAAATCAAATAGGCTAGTAGCAAATAGAAATCATTCGAAAATTTATCGCCCGTTTTAAGGGTGATTTAGGAATTTTCCAAAGATTTTTAAGGACTACTAGCCTTTTTTAATTAACTAAATCCATGCCAAATATCAAAAAAACCATCGGCTTTTCTATAATTACTTTAGCCTTCCTGTTTCTGCCTTTTAAACCGCTTTTTGCGGCTGAATTAACGGGTTTAAGCCTTTCCCCTGCTCAACTGACTATTGAAGCTGGCAAAACCTCTGTTTTTACGGTTACAGCCAGCTACAGCAATGGCACAAGCTCGATTGTCACCGAAGATAGCACATTCAAGCTTGATGGCGGCGGTTTTACCGGTATGCCAAGCAAAAAGGGCGAATTTGAGGCCAATGCCCAGGGAAAATGGACTTTAACCGTCTTGTTCGAAAATTTAACTGCCACAGCCAGCATAACCATTACCCATGGCCCGGCGGTTAAGCTGAATTTCCTACCGACCCAGGCTGATCTAACCGCGGACGGTTTTTTGCCAATCAGGGCTTTTGCCGTGGACGCTAATGGCAATGGCTGGGATGTGACCCCAGAAGCCAGCTTTTCCACAACCGACCCAACTGGCACTGTTACCGCTGATGGCTATACCCCGCACACTGCCGGCTCCTGGATTGTTTCTGCCGCCTACCAGGGCTTTAGCGGCAGTTTTACCGCGGATATAACCCCAGGCATGTTAAAAACTTTGACAATCGAGCCAGAAACGGCCTTAACCGCTGATCCAGGCGATGAGGTTAATTATGTAGCCAAAGGCCTTGATGCCAAAGGCAACCAAGTTACTTCCAATGTTGAATGGAAAACCAGCAATAACAAAGTTGCCAAGATTACCAAAACCGGAAAATTAACCGCTGGAAAAACCGGCCAGACCAATGTTATTGCCGAAGCTGACGGAGTCCAGGCTGTTGTACCGATTCTGGTCAGCGGCGAAACAGCGATAACCAACCAGACCACTGACATAGTTTCTGTCCAAAAACCCAACCAACCGGAAAAAAATCCTCGAGTTGCGGCTGAAGAAGTTGAAAAAGTTCCTGTTCAGGAGCAGGGAAACTTGAACACTGAAAAAACTGAAAGTTCTGAATGCAAAAATATCGCCCACCCTTGGGTTATCATCTTAATACTATTGCAGGTTGTCGCCTTAACCACCTATTTCACCTGGCAGCTGAAAAAGCCCATGCGGCTTTGGTGGATAGCCCCAGTTGTGCTAACCGCGGTTTTATTGATAATCTATTCCCAGCTCTTCTGCGATAATACTTATCTCTGGTGGCCCTGGACGACTTTGGGTATTTCAGTAATCTTTATCAGTGTATATTACCAAAGGCTGGGATTGCACGATGGAGCGCCACCTGGTGATACAAAAGCCTAAAATTACAAAAAAACACTCCGGGAATCTCCAGGAGTGTTTTTATTTTATTTGAAAAAAATAATGAAACCAAGCAGGGCTAAAGCCACGATGATCCGGTACCAGGCAAAAACTGAAAGTGAATGCTTTTGCACGAATTTCAAAAAATATTTAACTACTACATACCCGACAATCGCGGAAGTAATAATGCCAATGAAAACCTGGGTTAATTCACCGCCTTGGGGATGGCTTTTCACTAAATCAAAAAGTTTAAGCAAGCCGGCGCCACCAACTACTGGTAGAGAAATTAAAAAAGCATACCTAGCCGCGGTCGCGCGATCTAATTTTTTGAACATACCGCCGACAATGGTGGCGCCGGAGCGGGAAATGCCAGGAATTAAAGCAATGATTTGCGCCAGGCCAACCAACCAAGCAGTTTTAAAAGTTATTTGGTTATTCTGCCACTGGTGCCTGGACCAAGCTTCGGCCCACCAAATAATTATTGACCCAAAAACCAAAGCGACTGCCACTAAAATCAAACTCCGAGTATTATTTTCTATAAAATTGTCTAAAGCGATACCGACTATCCCAGCTGGAATTGCGCCCACAATGACCAGCCAGGCCAATTTCTGTCCTTCATCAGTTTTAACTTGCCAATGACGCAAGGACTGAAAAAAACCTTTTAATAAAGTAATGACATCTCTCCAGAAAAAAGCCAGCAAAGCCAATAGCGTGCCTAAATGCAGTGCCGCGTCAAAACTTAAAGAATTGGCAATATCAAACTTTAAAATTTCGTGAAAGGCCAGCAAATGCCCAGTACTGGAAACTGGCAAAAATTCCGCCAAGCCCTGCACGACACCTAGGATAAAAGCATGTATAATATCCATATTATAATTAAGAATTTATGGGAATTGTAATTATACCAATTTTAACCGCCATCGGTGTGCAGGCTCTAAAATTAGCAGTTGATAAAGTAAAAGGCAACCTGGATTTGAAAAGAATGTGGGATTCTTACGGCGGCATGCCCTCTTCCCACGCGGCCTTTGTTGCTTGTTTGGCAACCATGGTTGGTTTTCAGGAAGGCTGGGGCTCGACTGCCTTTTCCATCGCCCTGGTGCTGGCGATATTGATTATCAGGGACGCCATAGGCTTTCGCTATGAAATCGGCGTTCACAGTAAAATTTTAAACCGTTTAGTAAAGGCTCACCCTTCAGAAGAGGCGAAAACTTATCCTCATCTTTCCGAGCGCTGGGGCCATACACCAGCGCAAATCATAGTTGGTTCCTTAATCGGTATTGGCGCGGGTATTATCGTCCAACTATTTTAATTTCTCCCCCCCCAAAAAAAACTAAACCCAAGACGATACCGATTTCCACACCTAAACCTAAAACGACGCCTATCTTTGGCAATGCGGGCAATAGTGCGAACTGCGCCCGCCAATAACAATTCGTTTTATCGGACTTTTACAAATTTTACAGGCTAGACCCTTTCTATCATAAACCATGTGGTAATTGCCATAATTGCCGATTTTGCCATTGGTTTGAATGAAATCACCGACTGATGAGCCGCACTCTTTAACGGCTTTTTTCAAAACCTTTTTCATAACTCCAAAAAGCTTTAACCACTCTTCTGGATTAATTTTTTTTACCAGCCTGGTCGGCAGAATTTTCGTCCAAAATAAAATTTCGTCCGAATAGATATTACCGATTCCGGCAATTAATTTTTGCTCGGTTAAAGCCTGTTTAATTTTTAAATTCGGCCGTTGGCTTAATTGGTTTTTGAAATCCCGCCAGGTAAAATTTTTATCCAGTGGCTCTGGCCCGAAATCCTGTAAATCCTTAGCCAGCTTTAAATCCCGGTTCTTAACCGCGCGCCAGGTGCCAAAAACTCTGACATCATTGTAATAAAGCCTGGCTCCATCATAAAAACTTATTATGATATGCGTGTGTTTGCAAGGTAGTTTTTCTATTGGAGAATTCGGGGTGTTCATTAATCTAACCCGAACTTCTTTCTGCCCCCTGTTCTGAATAATAATCTGGCCGGTCATTTTTAAATGCACTAAAATCCACCAGTCCTTATCCAGCCTTATCTGAATCAGTTTGGCGCGCCTTTGAACGGCCAATATCTTTCGGCCTTGCAAAGCCTGTTTGAATTTTCTGACATGGCTTTGGTCGTGGATTCTTTTAGGACTTAAAACTCCTGGCCCGACTGAAACCAGCTTGGGCTTGGTTATTTCCAGACTTTTAATTTTTTTACCGATTAGTTTTCTCAAACCGCTGACCACGGTTTCCACTTCTGGCAGTTCTGGCATATAACTTAAGAAAACTTTTTAAATATATTGCGGAATATCTCTGAACGGGTGACGATACCGACTAATTTACCGGATTCTTCAACCACTATCCGGTGAACCCGATGAGCCAGCATCATGGAACCAGCTTGCATGATTGGGGTATCTGGCGGCGCGCAAATCACATTTTTTGACATAAATTCGCAGACGGGTTTTTCTAAAATTAATTTGGCGTTATTTTCCAGTTCAGATTCTTCCAGCCATAATTCCGGATTATCAAAAAATTCCATCACGCTGGGATACAAAGCGCGAAAAATATCTTTTTCCGAAAGTACGCCAACCAGCTTGCCCTTTTCCACCACAGGTGCGCCGGTAATATCATGGCTTGAGAAAAAATGTATGGCCGAACGGACATCCTGATCAGGCTTTAGGGTAAAGACTTTATGCTTCATGACATCTCTCAATCGCATAAAATTACAGCTTACTTACCAAAGGCGTGAAAGAACGGGCAAAGTCCAAAAGTTCCTTGCCATTAATCGGGCTATAGCTGGCTATAATTATGTAAGTGTTATCCTGCTGCCATTCCACTATTGTTCTGCCGCGGTCTTCACGATAACGACCTTCAACGCCGTCGATCATGACTTTTGCGTAATTGCTGACATATTCTTCAGGCAACTGACCAACACCTTTAGTTTCCACAACTTCCAGGCCTTTTAAAAATTCAATGACAGGCGGCGGCGGGTAGGGGTCGTCGCCAAAGTACATGTGAAATTTTTCCTTGGAAACATAAACAAAAGGCTGAAAATAAGAAAACCTTTCCGGAACTTTTTTGGGCGTGTATAAAATAAAATCTATTTTGCCCTGGGCTTCCTGGATGGTAAGGGCGGAAACTTTTTGCTTGCCGCTATTTTGAATTGAAACAAAACTTGCTCCGGCCGTGGCCAGCAGACCGATAACCAATAAAACAATAATAAATTTTTGCTGGTGATGGCGGAAGGCGGTTATTAATTCAAAGAGCGAGCCGAAAAACAGACCAACCAAAGTGCCGATAATAATCCAAAAAATGCCGAAGTTCAGCCAATTGACGCTGGTAGTTATATTAATAATCAAAACCACAATGCTGACCCAAAAACCAAAACTCAACCACCAGGCAATTTTAGTGAAGCCATAATAACCCGTGGTGCCGACTAATATGGCCACGGTCAGCAAAGTCGGCGCGCCGAAATTCACCAAATCCTTCACATTCTCCAGAAAATTGGTGGTCATGTCGCCGAAAGTCAGACTAATGACCGGCACCAGCATAAACGCCAAAACCGCGATTAAAGCGAAAACTGCCATAACCATTACCCAGCCTTTATTATAAATACTGATTGGCTTGTTCAGTTCATAAGGCTCCCGAGTGGCCATTTCCTGCGCAAAATTCTTGATTTTGGTTTGTAAATCAGTTTTTTTGGGTTGGAGTAATGGGTGGGAAATCATATTTACTCATGAATTATAACAAAAGCCTGGATTAATCCAAACTCTTCATTTCAAACTTTTTAACTTATGCGCCAAAATTGCGCTTGCGCTGGCTAAAATCTTTTATAGCCAAATCTATATCTTCGGGCACTACTTCAGGCCAGTTCTTTTTCAAAAAGTATAGTTCGGCATAATCCGATTCCCACAGCATAAAACCCGAAGTCCTTTCTTCGCCTGAAGTCCGGATAATCAAATCAACCGGCGGCAAATTCGGATCATACAAATTTTTTTCGAAATCTTCCAAGGCTATCTCCGTTGAAAGCGAATTTTTTGGAATTTTATTAATCGCATCGATTATTTCAACTTTGCCGCCATAACTTAAAGCCAAAGTCAGGGTTATGCCGTTATTATTTTTGGTCAAAGCAAGCAAGTTTTGAATTTTTTGCTGAAGATTTTCGGAAAAATTCTTTATCCTGCCGATGACATTAAACTTCACATTTTTTTCGTGAAAAATTTTTATCTTTTCGGTTAAATATCTATCAAATAAAGTCATTAAAATTTCCAGTTCGTTTTTTGGTCTGTTCCAGTTCTCGTGCGAAAAGGCAAAGGCAGTAACAAATTTAACCCCCCACTTTTTTGCCTGTTCCACGGAATTCTGCAAAACATCAGCTCCCTTCTGATAAGCGGTTAGGTAATTTTGATTATTCTCCCTGGCCCACCTTCGATTGCCGTCCATAATAAAACCAATGTGGTTTGGGATGGCCATTTGATCTTTATTTTGCATAGAATTTAAGTTACGCTGACTTTGACATTAAGTCAATATCCAGTTAATCTCGATTTAGTATCGTAATGATTATTAAGAATTATCTCAAAGTTTCTAGCGAAGTGTAGTGTTAGAATTTAATAGTTTTTTATTGCCAGCAGGGGTCGGGGTGTAGTTCAGTTGGCTAGAACGCTCGCTTCGGGTGCGAGAGGTCCCCGGTTCGAGTCCGGGCACCCCGACCCCTGCTGGAAAAATTTTTATCATTTCAGTTTCCGCCATAGGCGGACCCGCCTCTGGCGGGGGCCAGAAAGCTCGCTTCGGGTGCGAGAGGTCCCCGGTTTGCCGTTATCCAATGAAATCATGGAAAGTGGGCGGCATCTTCCGCAATGCGGAATCCCGCACATAATTTATTATAGGTTGCGGTGACCGCCCCATGGCGGGACAAATCCCTGCCGGCAGGCAGGCGCACACCCCGACCATGCGTCATCACTTGCTTCACCTTACACATAACCAAAGTTTTGGTTCTGCTCGAGGTTCCGCAAGCGTGCCGCTCTCCCCACGAATGCGTGCTCCTCCCCCGCACCGAACGGCGAAGCCTCTGGTATGGAGTCGTGCGCTCCACATCACCCGGGCTGGCCACCGGCCGCTACGCGTTGTCCACGGTTTTGCCGATTTACATAAATTCCGCCAGGGGGAAATAATGGTAGTTAATAACACGACACCGGATTTTGTCTTGGCCCCATGCACAAGGCTGCGGCTATCATCGCCGATGAAGGCGTCATCACTGCCCATGTTTCCGTGTTTAGCTGGGGCTAGGGGTGCCGAGCGTTATTGGTATTGAAAAAATTACTAATATTTTGAAGAACGGTGATTTAGTGGAAGTTGACGCAAATAAAGGTATAATAAAAAAATATGAGAATAAACCCAATATCATTACATCGACCGGATTGGTTGCAAACCTTGGCTGGCGGCTGGAGCATCATTTCCCGCTCCCATTTTGCCGTAAGTATGTCCAATTGATTAAATTCCAGGCCGTGCCTTCCTGCCGGAAAGCATCATTATCATCCGGCATGGCAAGAGCGAAGGCTAGGCGCAAATAACCTGAATTTCGTAGGTTGATATTTACTCAATCCGGCTTTTAATTTGATTGTTTCGTATTTCAGTCTAAAAACAAAGTAATCCGATTAAATTGACTTAACGGATAATTATCTTATTTTAGACGGGGGAGGAATAAAGACTTTGATGGAATTATTGGTAACGCTCAGCCAAATTTCATATTCGCTCTCCACCGGATCAACCGGCCATGCCGCCGGACAAAAAAAACAAAAAACACGCCGTTAGAACTGCCTGAAATAAAATTTATTTGATGGGTATAAACCTCTAACCCACCGGTCAAAACGACAAAGCTTATTTATCTAAATATCTAAGGAACTCTATTCACCGCTTTCCCGGCCAGACTCATAAGCGTATCCTGATCTATGGTGCGGTATGAATCTATCGACACATAGACATCCTTTTTCAGCACCCAGATTACATTTCTGGCGTCGACGCAGGCCGCATCACCCAAATCGGAAATCAACTTAGCGCCTTCTTTGCACAAATCCGCCCAGTTTGCCGAACTTCCCAAATGAAGATAAAAATATTTTGCCCCTCCCACGGTGTCATAGGTACAGGTGCCGCCGTGAAGCTCCGGCTCCTTTGCTGGCTGGCCCAATACGGCTTCCACTTCGCCCTTGGTAAGCAAAGAGCAGGGACTGATATTTTTTTGGGCAGTACTCGCTGATTCCGTTGCGGGCGGCTGGGCAGCAATATTTTTTGCCGTGCTCGCCGTATTTAACGGCGTAGCAACCCCAACTTTACTTACATTACTTCTCTGTTTTGCGACTAGCGCTACCGCCAGTAACGCGACCGCTACGATAACTATTATTAAAACAAGTTTGCTGTTTTTCATAATTAAATTGTACTACCTTAATCAACTTCAGTAAACCCCAAGTACAATTAACGCTTAGGGGGTTGCTGATTGACATTTTGGTGGTGCGGCGTTCACCGCGTAATAGGTGAGATGCCAAACACTCTATTTAAAAACTTTACGTTTTTTGCTGGTACCGCCTTGGCTGAGCGAAATCAACTTTAAGCGGTGGAGGCTAATTAAATATTTTGAAAATCCGGGTGCGGTTGACCCCGCCTTCACAAAAACTACAGCGCACGAGTCGCGTCCGTTTCGCCGGGGCTTACCCCAAACGGCGAGACGACAGCATAGCATTTTCATAAAAACGTCAAAATGATACAGTAGTTACTTTAAATAAGGTTAAATATTAATAAGCAAACAATTTTGATAATCAGTCTCGTGATTGTTGTGGGAGGCGCATCGGCGGTATTAATTATCCGCAATAATGACGCTAAGAATACCACTGCAACTGACGTCAAGACCGGCCAATCTACCGAAGTAAAGACCGGCAGTAATGCCATAATAGATGTGGTTGCTTGCGATGTTTTAACGGAAACCGCGGCCAAAAATATTTTTGGCGATGCGGCCGTAAAAGGAGACCTTCCAGCCGCGAGCCAAATTTCAACGAAAGACGTGCCAGTCAACAATTGCGTCTATACGGCAAAAATAGACCCCGCGGTAGCCGTGAGGGATGAGGCACCGAAATTATTTGCGAATTAGTCCCCCTGTTGCCTCCACAACCGGCATTTGGCGGCGGTAATAACGCCACAATATTCTGTAAATAATTGTTAAGCCAACCAGGCTGCCAGTCGCCCAATAAATAACCTGCATCCAAATTTGTTTAGTATCTGTGCCCAATAATATACCGTGCAGAAATAACAGAACAAACATGGGAAAAGCTAAATAATGCACTAACCGCCAAAAACGCGGGTGATTTGTCATGGTATAAAGCGAAGTTGCTAAGACTAACAATAAAATATAAAAACCCAGAATTCCTAAAGCCAGTAAGGCCGGCCGATAAAATGAGACAAAAGGAACCAGGAGATCCTGCAAGCGTAAATTTATAAAATGATCAAACAACAAAGAAGCAACATGGGTTACGACCGACACCAGCAGCATCGAGGCAATGGCCCTGTGCAATGACCAGGCATGGGCCGGCGAAAGCAGCCTAAAAAAAGCACCAGTGGTCAGCAACAAACCAGTCATAGTCAAAAAGCCCAATAAAATAAACGAGGCAATTCCGGCAGCCCTGGCAATCAGCCACGCCCAGGGAAATGGGTTGACTGGCTGAACTACCGGCGCAGCTGAAGTATTATTTTGAACAGCTTCAGGTTGAGCATTGTCAACATTAGCCTCGGAATTCGTGTTGGCGGTACCCAAAGGCTGAACTGGTTGAATAACATTGTTCTGGTTTTGCCCGGAGTTAATAGTACTGGACGGAACAAAATTTTCAACTTTATCCTGCTGATTCTCAATTTCATTTTCCTGCTCTTCTGAATCGGCTAGCAAAACCGCCTGCTTGGCTGCAGCTGGATTCTGAATTGTGGTTACAGCCCGGACTCTTAAAGGCAGGCAAATTGCCAACACCGCCAAAAACAATAAAATTTTGACTTTCATAAAAATTTTAGATATTTTTTCATGTTGTCTGAAAATACGAATTCCTGGGTATCAGTAATCACTAAAGCTTCCAAGTCTTTTTGACGGTTTGCCCATTCAATTCCGTCTTTTGAACCCTGAAATAAAATAGTCTTGGCAAAGGCATCAGCCAAAAGTGCTGATTTAGCCACGACTGTCACACTCAAAACATCATTCATGGCTGGCTGGCCAGTCCTGGGGTTAATTAAATGGTGCCAATTAACCCCAGCCTTCACCCCGCGGCGATGAGTTATGCCGGATGTTGCCACTGCCCAGCGATCCGAGGGAAGTTTTAATTCGGCAATATCCTGATCTAAAGCTTGAGGGTTTTGCACGCCAATCGGCCAGTGCTGGTTAGTTCCGTCCCTGCCCGAAACAACCAAATCTCCGCCCAAAGACAGCCAGTAATCTTGGGTCAACGGTTCAATATAATTAATTAATTGATCCAAAATATAGCCTTTGCCAATGCCGCCGAAATCCAGGGTCGTACCTTCAGGAATTTTAACCGTATTTAATTTTTCATCAATATTAACATCCCGCAAAGTACGCCTGACAACCCGTGCTGGCGCAGGCTGACCATCGGAATTATTCAGCAATTCAAAGGAAACATCATAGCCAGCCGCGATTAAAGACTGGCCTATAGTCGGGTCAACCAAACCATCGGTTAAGCTCCAAATTTTTCTGGCCGCAAGCATAATTTCAATCATCTGCGGGCTTACAGTAATTTCGCGATTGGGATTGGCATTCAAGTAACTTAGTTCCGAAGTAGGCAAAAAACGACTAAAATGATTTTCAAATTCAGCTATCCGCAGGCGGATTTTTTCACAGAGCTTTTCGGCCAAAACCTGATCGGCCCGAAAGCCGCCTTCAATAGTCGTGCCTAATGCGTAAAATCTGTCATTGATAGTTTTCACACTTTTAATACAAAAAATTTTACAATTTTAGGACATCCTCGTTCTTGGCACAAAAGGCGCTGCCCGGGGTGATTGGAACGGCTGTGATGGCTGGGTTATAGTCCCCGAGGATTGATTTTGAGAATTGTTATTGGAGACTGAAGGCTGGCTGGTGTTGGTTATAGGCGCAGCCTGATTAACATTGTTCATAGAAGGGACTGCACTACCGGGCGCATTGTTGTTCGTAGCTTCAATCGATGGCGAATTTACTAAATTTTGAGTGGCGGCATTGGAACGCCTGGCTTGCTCCATTCTGACCACAACTCCAAACACCACTGCCGCGGCCAAGCCCCAGGCAGCAAAAGCGATTTTTGGCATTGGACTGCCTGTTTCAATAAAGGCTTTAGAGCCAATGCCGAATTTTTCAGTTTTGATAAACTGCTTGGGCACCCCAAAACCGCCAATTATTTTTTCCATAGCCTTCATAAAGGGCAGCGGCCCGCAGATAAAATATGATTTGTCTTCAAGTTTTTTTAATAAAAACCGCGCAATCAAATCAGCATTTATCCGGCCGGATATAATTCTTGCTGACGGATCATTACCCGCCAGGTCAGAAGTGACATATATAACTTTTAAATGCGGACTAAGCATTTCCAAAGCGTAAAAATCTTCCCGATAAGGCGCATCAGCCAAAGAACGCACGCTGTAAAAAAGCGTTAAATCATTGGACAATTTTTTATTAGTCGCCCAGCGAATCATACTGACAAAAGGCGTAATGCCGATTCCACCAGCCAAAAAAACCGCGGATTGATCCTTAAATTGATCAAAGCTGAACTTGCCAAAAGGTCCGCCGACCATGACTGGTTCGCCGGGTCTTAAATCTTGCAAAGCCGAAGTATAGCGCCCAAAAATCTTAATGCCAAAACGCCAGACTGAAGAATCAGTCGGAGAGCTGGCAATTGAGAATGAACGCTCGCCTCTTAATTTTTGATGAAGCGGAAAACTCAAGGTCGCGTATTGGCCAGGTAAAAAATCCGGGAATGACCGACTATTGCTTCTGGCCACTGAAAGCTCTAATACTCTAGCTGAAATAAAACGGCTATTGACTAAGTAGGTTTTATACCTTTTCATAAACAATTTAATAATAAACCCAACACTTCAACATTAAGCATTTATTAAGTACATAGGATTACATTCTTTTCTTTCAAAGTCGATCACATTGATTTCATCTTATTTTAAGTTTAAATCTTAACATAGTTTTATTCTTTACTTTTCGAATTTTTTTTAAGATGATACAATTATTTTACTTATTAAATAATCTCCGCGCAAATGTTAAACCCAAAAATTTTTAAGTCCTATGACATCCGTGGAATTTACCCAACTGACTTAAATGGAGAAACGGCCTTTTTGGTCGGCCAGGGATACGCACGGCTGACCGGCGTGAAAAAAATCGTGGTTGGCCGGGATATGAGGATAGGCTCGCCGGAATTGACTAAAAAATTCATTGAGGGCGCGGCCAGTCAGGGCGTGGCAGTTGATGACATCGGGCAAGTGCCGATTGACATGGTTTATTTTTCCACTGGATTTTTCAAATACGACGGGGGCCTCATGATTACGGCCTCGCATAACCCCAAAGAATACAACGGCGTCAAAATGACGGTTTTTAATAACGGCCTAAACATGATCAGTGGCCAAAAAATTTACGAGTTTATTAAAGATAAAAAATTTTCGCCGGCTGACAAACCGGGCAGCGTTTCTAAAAAAGACTTCTGGCAAGATTACCTTAATCATATTTTTTCTTTCACAGACATTGCTAAAATAAAACCGTTTAAAATAGTAGTTGATGCTGGCAATGGTATGGCTGGAAAAGTTATGCCTTTAATCTTTGAAAAATTACCCTGCCAGTTAATTCCCTTAAATTTTGAACTTGACGGCAATTTCCCGGCCCACCCTTCTAATCCCCTTTTGCCTGAATCGCAAGTCCAAATTCGGAAAAAAATTCTGGAAGAAAAAGCTGATTTTGGAATAATTATGGACGGCGACACAGACCGGTTATTTTTCGTTACCGAAAAAGGCGACTTCATCAGGGCAGACACAACTTTGTTAATTTTGGCTAAATTTTTTCTTGAACGAAATCCTGGTGCTGCCGTGGCCTACAATGTCATTTGCAGCAAGGCCGTGCCGCAAAGAATAAAAGAATGGGGCGGACGACCCATCCGGACACCAGTGGGATTTGTTAATGTCGCTAAAGGCATTAAAGATAACAACGGCATTATGGGTGGTGAAGTTTCTGCACATTACTCCTTCCGGGACAATTATTATTCTGACTCTGGATTTATCGCTTTTGTCATTTTATTAATGCTCATCTCTGAACACAACAAAAAGCTTTCGGAAATTATTGAAGGCCTAAACCCGTATTTCCGCGCTGATGAAACAAATATTGAAGTCAAAAACATTCCCGAAGTAATCCTGGCGGTTAAAAATAAATTCAGCGATGGCCATCAAGATGAATTGGACGGCGTAACCATCGAATATAAAGACTGGTGGCTAAATGTCAGGCCTTCCAACACTGAACCGCTTTTAAGAATAACTGTTGAAGGCAATACCAAGGAAATTATGGAAACGAAACTAAAAAAAGTCTTAAATTTTATTAAAGCCGTTGCTAAGTAATTTGTCTTAATGTCAGCCTATAAGCAGAAGCAGAGCCATTAAACCAATTCCCAGCAAAAAATAAAACAGTTGCAGGAAAGACTGACTGGTGTGTCTTTCGTGATGCACTTCTGGAATTAAATCCGCGGCGGCAATATAAATAAAACCGCCAATGGTAAAGGGTAGCAGAAAATCAACTATACCACCTGCTTTCTCGCCGACAAGCAGGGTAATTATCGTGCCCAAGGTTGCGGCTGACGCTGACAAAAAGTTAAAGCCAATGGCCTGCTTTCGGGTGTAGCCCGCGTGCAAGAGCACGCCAAAATCCCCAATCTCCTGGGGGATCTCATGCATCAAAACCGCCACAGTCGTGGCCACTCCCAAAGGAATACTGACAATATAGCTGGCAGCAATAATAATTCCGTCAATAAAATTATGAAAACCATCGCCGATCAGATTAATCGGCCCGACCGGATGGATATGATTTTCACTGGTGGGCTGATGACAGTGCCGCCAGAAAATGATTTTTTCCAAGATGAAAAAAATCACAATACCAGCCAGGATTGAGAAAGAAATCGATTCAACTGAACGATTCTTGGCAATGCTTTCCGGCAGTAAATGGATAAAGCCGTCGCCCAACATGGCACCGGCGGCAAAACTGACCATATACAAAAGCCATTTCTTAAATTTATTGGCCTGAATTGACAGAGTAAAAACCCCGATTAAAGAAATAAGGCTGACCGCAAAAACGCTGACTATTGAAAAAATCCAAACTTTGCCCA
>PEXW01000027.1 GCA_002774575.1 Candidatus Kerfeldbacteria bacterium CG08_land_8_20_14_0_20_43_14 | reverse complement strand
GTTTTTGGTAAGGTTAAACCCTCGGCTGAAGTGAGACGGCCAAGGTAAAGTCTACCGTTGATTGTTTCTGGTAAGGTTAAACCCTCGGCTGAAGTGAGACTCTCAAGGTCAAGGCTACCGTTGATTTTTTTTGGTAAGGTTAAACCCTCGGCTGAAGTGAGACGGCCAAGGTCAAGGCTACCGTTGATTTTTTTTGGTAAGGTTAAACCCTCGGCTGAAGTGAGACTCTCAAGGTAAAGGCTACCGTAATGAAACTCAATCCCGCCTTTAAGCGCTTCCTCTTTTGAAATACTAATAAGGTCTTGGGGAATTTTTAACAGAAATGAAAGTTCTTTTTTAGTATCTCTTTTTCCACGAATTTCTTCAATTCTTGGATCTCTTTGGTAGCCAAAGCCTTCAATTTTTTCGTCAATTTCATATAAAAATCTAATGTCGTCAGCGTTGAGGTTCTCTCCGGCCAGGTTCTTTTTATCGATCTCGGTTAATCGCTTCATGTCTGCGGATTTCTTTTTGTAAGCTTTGCCATCAGGAAATTCTGACATCTTTTTTTCAACAACCTCTCCAATGTAAGGATCAAGGTTCTGTTCTGGGCCAATGCCCCGAACTTCGCCGATATTCCCCCCTTGCATTCTGATTGCCACCCGGGGAATAGTGGGCTGGCCCTGCTTGTCATACGAGTAGTAAACGTAAAAATCTCCGCCTTGAAGCTGGGCTTGAGCGGTTGATTCGCCGGCCGTGCACCAGCCCGTGCCATGGCCTTGGAGGGATTCGACTAAGGGCATATGGTCGGAATTCTGGGGATACTTAATCCACTCACCCTTGGTGTTCAACAGTTCATTTTCTTCAGTCGGCGTGATTTTTTCAATGGCATAGGCATAGAGCTTGCCGAAATTGGCCCTGTCCAGAAGCTTTTTAAATTCCGGATTATCAGCCTGTTCGGGTATGGCTTCTTTGTTTACTTTTTTGATAATCTTGTCGATCACATAAGCCAGGGCTTCACGGTTTAAGTCTGGATACGGCGCCACCGTCCCTTTATCCCGCTTGGCAAAAGTTTTATTTTCCTTGTCATAGCCAGAAAGCTTGAGCATGCTGTTAAACGCCCAGTATTTAGCCCAGGTCGGGTAGGCATCCGCGTCTGCTGAGGTAAAATAATCCACCCAGTTATCCAGGGTGGATTTCTGATCGGAAATAATCACCTCGATATTCTGGTCCCTCACCCCTTGGTCAATTTCAACATCACCATGCCCTTGTTCGCGGGCCATGCGTTTCTGATTTTCAAAATAGCTTTCCGGCACTTCTTCCGGCTTGATGACGAATTCCTTATGGTAATAGTCCTTAACGCGCTCCAGTACCCGGGGGTCGTCCCTATGGCCGGTATGAGTTTTTTCAATAACCTTAAGCCAGTCGGCGATTTTCTCGGCTGGTTTTTGGGTGGTTTCCTCATCTGCTAAACTCTTTCTTTCCTGCTCATGCTCAACCGGCTCCGAGGTATGTAACCTAGGGTCTTTTTGGTGCAGGAATTGTTCGCCTGAAAATTGTTCCATAAAATCTCATTATGATAAATTCTCAATTTTTCCCCTCAAACATCAAATATCCAGATTTTTCACCGATTTTGCGTGGGTTTGGATAAACCGTTTTCTGGGCGCTACTTCATTACCCATAAGCATATCAAAAACCTGATCAGCCGCTTCAGCGTCATCCAGTGTCACGACTTTCATAAACCGCGTGGCAGGGTTCATGGTGGTCTCCCAAAGTTGCGTGGGATTCATTTCGCCCAAGCCTTTGTAGCGCTGGATGTTCAAACCACTACTTGTGGTTTCAATGACATTACCAGATTCATCTGGAGCAGCTGGTGGCACAGCCACTTCAGCCTTTTCGCCCTTGACCGATTTTGCCGGCTTAGCCGCGGCTTTGGCTTCAAATTCTTTTTTCACTTTTTCCAAAACGTCTTCGTTAAAAACATATTTAAAGTCCTTGCCTTTTTGCACGCGGAAAAGCGGGGGCTGAGCAATGTATAAATGCCCGGTCAAAATAAGCTGCGGGAAATAACGATAAAACAAAGTCAGAAGCAATGTCCGGATGTGCGAACCGTCAACATCCGCATCAGTCATAATAATAATCCGGTCATAGCGCAAATCTTCCAGCCGGAATTGTTCGCCAAAATTAGTGCCCATGGCGATTATCAAAGATTTAATTTCATTATTGGCAAGCATCTTGTCCAAGCGCGCCCTTTCCACATTCAAAATTTTTCCGCGCAAAGGCAAAATAGCCTGAAATTTCCTGTCTCTCCCCTGTTTGGCGCTGCCGCCGGCTGAATCACCTTCCACAAGGTACAGTTCGGAATTTTTTGGATCTTTGGATGAACAATCAGCCAGTTTGCCAGGCAAAGCAAAACCGTCCAAAGCGCCTTTTCTTAAAACCGTATCGCGCGCGGCCCGAGCCGCCACCCTGGCTCTTTGGGCCAGCACACACTTGCCGATTATGGCTTCCGCGTCCCTGGGATGTTCTTCCAAAAATATTTCCAAAGCTTCGGCCATGACCGCTTCCACAGCCGGCTTGACTTCAGCATTGCCCAGTTTGGCTTTAGTCTGACCTTCAAATTGCGGCTCGCGGACCTTGACTGAAATGATCGCGGTGCAACCCTCGCGCACATCTTCGCCGCCCAGATTATCATCCTTTTCCTTCAAATAACCCTGCTTGCGGGCGTAATAATTCAGCTGTCTAGTTAAAGCGCCCCTAAATCCCACCAGGTGCATACCGCCTTCGGTAGTAAAAATATTATTGGCAAAACTAAAAACCGTTTCCTTATAATCATCCGTGTATTGCATGGCCAGTTCAACCTGCACCCGGTTGTTTTCCTTATCCACATAAAAAACATTGCCGTGCTTTTTCTCCTTATTATGGTTTAAATGCTTTACATAGCTGGCCACGCCGCCTTCAAAACAAAAAGTGTAACTGGGAACTGGCAGCCCTTTTGGCGTGGGCAAGCGCTTGTCAATGATTTCGATTTTCACGCCTTTGGTAAGGTAGGCCTGCTGGCGCAAATGATCTTTGATGGTCTGCAGATTAAAATCCAAATTTTCAAAAATTTCCGAATCTGGCTGAAAAATTATAGTCGTGCCAGTGCCGCGAGCCTTGCCAACCGGCTTAACTTTAAATTGCGCCTTGCCCCGCTTATACTCCTGCGCCCAGAGTTTGCCGTCTCTTTTAACTTCGGCCCGCATATAAATTGATAAAGCGTTTACCACTGATACGCCCACGCCGTGCAAACCTCCGGAAATTTTATAACCGCCTTCGCCAAATTTGCCGCCGGCATGAAGCACGGTTAAAACTGTTTCCAAAGCGGATTTTTTAGTTTGTTTATGGATGTCAACCGGAATGCCTCGGCCATCATCTTCCACTGATACTTTATGGTCAGGCAAAAGCAGAATTGTTATATTTTTTGCATAACCTGCCATGGCTTCATCCAAAGAGTTGTCAACTACTTCCCAAACTAAATGATGCAAACCTTCAGTCGAGGTATTGCCGATATACATGCCCGGCCTTTTGCGGACTGGCTCCAAACCCTCCAGGACTGTTATTTGTTTTGCTGAATATTCAGAAGATGCGGATTTTTTTGACATAACTATTCAACTTTAATTTAAGGAATAAAGTATTTTTTAATTTTCTACGAATTACGAACGGGTACGAATATACGAATTTAATTTTTAACCGGACGCTCTATTCGTAATTTTCCCACCACTTTATTCGTAAATTTCCCGCCACCCGCCTGCCGAGACGACATGTCGGGCAGGTCTTTAAAATATTCAATAAGTGGGCAGGACCCCGCCGTATGGCGGTGGCGTAGTGATTCGTAATTCGTAGTCTATGAACGAAGTTCCGCGTTAAAGCTTTCTTTCAGCTCCTGGGCAATTTTTTCCAAAATCTTCTGGACTTCTTCACTGGTCAAGGTTTTGCCGGGCGATTGGAAAGTAATTCTGAAAGCAACGCTTAATCTGCCATTTGGCATTTTAAAGCGGTCAAAGCCCCTGACTGATAAAATTAACGGATCAATGTTCCGAATAATCCTGATCAGTTCAATATAAGCCACTGGTTTTGGCAAAACAAAAGCCAGATCTCTTTCTACGGCTGGATACAAAGCCAAAGGCCTTATTTTTTTCGCGGCTCTTTGGGCCTGCATTAACTGGCTTAAATCAATTTCGCAAAATGCCGCGGGCTTTTTTATTTTTACTAATTCGGCGTATTTGCCGGCTACCCGACCAATTATGCCAATAGGCTCATTGCCTATTACAATTCTGGCTGAAGTGGAAGTCGAAGGGTGAATCCTAACATCTTTAAAGCCAAAGTTCAAAAATAAATCTTCCAAAGCGCCTTTGATAACCAGGTAGGGTTCGGGGCTCTTTTGCACGCAAGCTATGCCCAGCATGACTGGCTCATCCGGCAATTTTTTGTTTTGATCGTGCGGCCAAAATACTTTGCCGATTTCAAATATCTTCAAACTTTCCCGGGTGGCGCTGGACCGGCCGGCAATTTCCAAAATTTGCGGCATTATTGAACGCCTCA
>PEXW01000020.1 GCA_002774575.1 Candidatus Kerfeldbacteria bacterium CG08_land_8_20_14_0_20_43_14 | reverse complement strand
TTTGGGGGTCTTGACAGTTATGATTATCTGCAATTAAATGCTATTAAATTAGTGTAATATAGTCAAATATTTTGTGGATAAAAAAAGTCCTGGGGCACTTGGGTCCCAGGACAATCGAAGATGAGAATAGGACTTACCATCGCCCCGGAAAGGACGTCGAAATAACTAACAGAAGTCAATGGGATCGTGTGGCTACGATACCATAGGTCATCAGACTTAAAGTAGTTTAAAAAGCAATTTTATACCAAAATTATAAACAACCCATAAAAGCCTGTCAACCCAGCACCACTTTCTATAAATAATTATTTATCTAATTTTAGGATATTCAGCAAAATAATAACCTAATTAATTGATCTGTGTTTGCTTAGAAAATGGTGCTGGGTTAAATCACTCGGATTTGTTAATAAAAGCTAATTAATTTACAATTAACCTATCATTATTTAATTCATTAATAATATGAACCAACAACAGCAAATTCAGATTAAAATCGATGATGCCATCATGAAAGGCGTTTACGCCAACATGATGAGTGTTTCCCATTCCAAGGAAGAATTTCTTTTGGACTTCTTAAATGTCTATCCTTTGCAACAAGCTGGCATTGCCACTTCTCGGGTGATTGTTTCGCCTGGTCACATGAAAAGGATCGTCAATGCACTGCAGGATAATTTAAAAAAGTACGAAGCCAGTTTCGGCAAAATCCAGGAAGCCGATGCCCCCACCAGCGGAGAAGTGGGATTTAGGGGGTAATAAAACATGTTTTTTTGGATATGTAGCCGCAGAGCTTGCTCTGCAAAATTTCATGGAAAGCAAAAAATACAAGTCCTTAAGGTTGAAGCATTTTGATTATTCCTCTGATGGTTATTATTTCATTACAATTTGTACATTTCAGAAGCAAAAAGTTATTGACAATTTATACCGTCAATTACTGAAAAGAGTTTTAATTTCGATGGAGTCAAGATTTACGGGTATGAATTTAGATTATTATGTTTTTATGGGGAATCATTGTCATATTATAATACGCTTAATTAAATCTAAGGTTGGTTTGTCTAAAATTGTTCAGACTTTTAAATCAATTACAGCAGTTAAAATAAGAAAGATGGGGTTTAAAGGTGAATATTTTTGGCAAAAGAATTATTATGAACATGTTATTAGAAACGACAAGGAATTGAATATGATAAGAGAATATGTTAGGCATAACTCAGAGAAAGAAAAATATTTATTGCAGGAAAAGGCGAGCAAGCTCGCCAGCTACGGAGTCAAATAGCCAGCTACGGAGTCAAATAGTTAACTCGCAAAGACATTACGCAATATGCCAGAATCAAAATCCGCCATTTCACCTCAAAAACCAACCCCAAAACATCATATAAAGTGGAAAATTATTTTTATTGGTTTGGTAACCGTGATTTTTGCCGGGGTGTTTTGGTGGACCTTGGATATTGCTTTGAGAGTCAAATTAGTTGGCTTGCCGCCTTTGGCACAAATTTGGCAATTATTGATTGCCATTGCATTCTTTTGCGTTTTTCTGGCGCTTTACGGCGTCTTTGCCATGACCCGGGGCAGAAAATATTTTTGGCAGACGGTTTTGGCCGCTTTTGTTTCTTCAATAATTTTAATTACTTTTTTTCCGATCAGATTGGCATCACTGGGCGCAGCCGGCATTTTTTTAGCCGGTTTGATTTTATGGAGTTATAATGTCGCCGGCGATGTGAATTCCAGGAAAAAATTCCAGCCGCATTACACTATTCACGCGGGCTTTGGCACCGGCTTGCTTTTACTGTTGATTGGAATATCTTTGTGTTATTACACTTCGCTTGGCGATAACCGGCAAACCATGGGACAAGTCAGACAGAATTTAATCTCCGCTTCCAAAAATCCAATCAATCTGGTTTTACAAAATCAAATCCCAGGCTACAAGAGCAATATGACTTTAGATGAATTTTTAAGTCTGGTGGCCACGGATAAATTTGGCGAACTGCTGGTTCCGGAAATCACCAAAACCTTGGATTCAGACAAAGCCAAAGAAACGGCTTACAAGGAAATTATTAATCAGTTAAGGAAAGTCAGTCCGGTTTTTGAAGATAAAGAAACCACTGGTCAAATTCAGCAAGAGCTTGATTCGCAAATCCAGACAGAACGAGAGGTTATTCAAAAAGCCGCTTTGGCCCAACTTCCAGCCGTGCAAAAGCAGCTTTTGGAAGAAGCCAGGCGGGAATTTTTGCAGACTTTCAAAATTGAAGCCACTGGGGCGGAGCCGATGAGTGAGATAATTGAAAAAATAATCACTCACCGCGTCGCTCAATATGTGGATCCGTATGAAAAGATTATCCCGCCAATTTTAGCTTTGTCTTTTTTCTTTATTATCGAACTTATCAGTTTTGTCTATCGATACCTGATTTTTGTACTGGCGCCGATTATTGCCTGGGTGTATTTTAAACTCGGCTTGATTAAGATCATCAAAGTCCAGGAGGAAGTTCAGAAAGTGGAGCTTTAAAAATATGGCTAAAGATTATTATGACATATTAGGCGTTTCCCGCAGCGCTTCCGAGGATGAAATAAAAAGAGCTTTTCGCAAAAAAGCTCACGAGTTGCATCCCGACAAAGCGCATGGCGATGAAGCGAAATTTAAAGAAGCCAATGAGGCTTACCAGGTTTTGTCTAACAAAGAAAAAAAGGGGCAGTATGATCAGTTTGGTCAGACTTTTGACCAGGCCCGTCGACAAGGCGGAGCTGGACCGGGCGGTTTTGGCGGGTTTGGGGATTTTTCCCAAGGCGGCGGCTTCCAACAGGGCAATGTGGATTTTGGCGATCTGGGCGATATCTTTGGCGATATTTTTGGTTTTGGTTCTGGTCGATCAAAAAGAAGCCGGGCTAAATCCGGTCGGGATATTCAGGCTGATTTAAATTTAAGTTTTCGCGAAGCGGTTTTTGGCATAGAAAAAGAAATAAATTTATACAAGCAAGCAGTTTGCGAACACTGTTATGGTCTGGGGAATGAGCCAGGCGCGAAAAATGAGACTTGTCCGACTTGCAAAGGTAAAGGTCAGGTCCGACAAGTAGTGAATTCTTTTTTCGGCCAGATTGCGCAAACCACGGTTTGCCCAACTTGTGAAGGCCAGGGCACGATTTCTGCACAAAAATGCCGGGTCTGTTCAGGCACTGGCCGGACCAGGAAAGATCAAACCATAAAAGTTTCTGTGCCAGCCGGCATTGATGATGGCGAAACCTTAAGATTGTCAGGTCAGGGTGAAGCTGGTGAAAAAAGCGGTCATGCTGGAGATTTGTATTTGCGAATCAGGGTTCAGTCTGATTCCAGGTTTGTTCGCAAGGGAGCGGATATTTTTAGTGAAGTTAATATCAGTTTTCCAGCCGCGGCTTTAGGCACAAAAGTTGAAATCGAAACTTTGGACGGGTCAGTTTCCATGAAAATCCAGGCTGGCACGCAATCCGGCAAGATTTTCAGATTGAATGACAAAGGCGTGCCCTTTTTGCGAAAACGCGGTAGAGGAGATCATTTAATTACAGTGAATGTTATAACTCCGACCCGGATTCACGGCAAAAAGAAAAAACTTTTGGAAGAATTGGCAGAGCTGGACGGGGAAAATATTGAAGAATAACTTATTAATTTTAATAAAACTTTTCCCGCATACCAATGCGGTACCACAAATAGGGCAGGCTTGGATACAATCAAGCAGCCCAATTTTTTCTTGATCCCCCTCTCCTTTAGTTCCTCCCCCGCCAAGGGGGAGGAAAAAGAAAAGTGAATACCATAAAAATCAATTATAAAAATAAGCTATCAATCCCTCTCCCCTTTGTGGGAGAGGGATTGAGGGTGAGGGGGTAATCTAGTTTTACCTTTTAACTTAACAAACTTAATTAATGTTAATTTAATCCTTGTCTTTCAATGTAAAAAGTGGTATAATTCTGGCATAACAAAATAAATAACCCTCAAATTAATGGATATTAACGCCGCAGCCACTTCGGTCCAAGGTTTATTCACTGGCTTTAACTGGTCGCAACCAAGTTGGGATTTGTTCATTATTTTGTTTTTTGTGATTGCCGCGTTTTTGTATGGCTTATCATTAGGTCGGGACCGGATAATTGTAATAATGGTTTCAATCTACATGGGTTTGGCAATTGTTAATACAGCTCCGTTCTTGGCCAACACCGTCATTACCATTCAGTCGCCTTTTGTCATAAAAATCAGCGTTTTCCTGGGCGTGTTTGTGGCTTTATTCTTTTTTCTTTCCCGTTCAGCGCTTTTGCGGACTTTAGCCGCATCAGACGCGCAAGGCAGATGGTGGCAAGTTTTAATTTATTCAATTCTGCATGTCGGCTTGTTGGTCAGCGTGGTTTTGAATTATTTGAACCCAGCCGCGATTGCTAAATTAGCGCCTTTAACCCAAAGAATTTTTGCCACGCCCAATGCCAGATTTATTTGGATTATTGCGCCGATAATCGCCATGATATTATTCGGTGGCGCTGCAGCGGAAAAGAAAAAGTATAAATACGAGATATAAAACGTCGTGAGGGGAACCTTGGACGGTTCCCCTTCCCGTGCCTCCCTTCCCTGTTCGAGCCTCGGCGTCAGGGCTCGGACAAAGTAAGTTTGATCCTCGCCCTTCCTTGAGACATTTATTTTTAATCATTCGGCGAGGCAACCTACGGTTTCCTCGTTTCGAATAGAATTACAATAACAATATCCTCCCCTCCTATATAGCCTGCCTGCCCACGGCTCCGCATTTGCGGAGCCTCGCCTTTGGCGGGGCGTGGCCAGTAGGCAGGGAGAGGATGCCCCCATCGAAGGCAGGGACAGCTCGCCCGCTACGACTTGCGAAGCATGGCGAGCGGGGTGAGGTTCACTAATAATCTTGAAACAAATTTTTTCATATTAACCTCCCCGGTCTTCGACCACCCCTCCTTGGTAAGGAAGGGAGTTTTTGGATAGTATTGATGACTGCTCTCTCTGCTGCGGAGGCGTCCCGCCGAGCGCAAAAATAAGCAATCAATGAAATTGGGGGTTTAGGAAGGGTTAAAAAACTTTAAAATAAATAATTTTTTATATTCGCTCGGCGGGACGCCTCCGCAATAATTGGATAGTAAAAAAATGAACAATTTTTAAGGGGAAGTATTTTGGAGGGATTAAAAAGAAAAAACCGCCAGGGATTGCCAGGCGGCTATAAAGTGAATATCGTGGGTTGCTATTGTTGAGTGGATAGCGATTTGGGACTATTTTAATGGACGTGGACCACCAACCATAAGCGTGTAGTTCCTCCAAATAGTAAGCGCGATGACTATACCATTTGTGTCCTGGCCAACTATGAGCAGATTACCAGAATGTCTCCGTGCCCACCATACTGTTTTTATGGTTATCTCCGAGATAATGTGGTGGCCAGCTGTTTCAGGGACGGTGTGGCACGCATTTAATCCCTTGTCTTCTGAAAATGTGCAGTGGAAAGTAACTCCGGATTGGAGAACCTTTTTTTCGTGTTTACACACAGGTTCCTTTCGTCAGTTGGGATATCAAAGAATTCATTTAGTTCCCTGCTTACCTCGCTAAAGGTTTTAAGCGACATTGTTCCTCCTTAATTTGTTTGTCTTGGTTTTCAAAATAGATTAGTATTGGCGCCTGCTTTTGTCAAGTTTCGGGTCTTGCTACAATGTATTTATGCCTTTAAAACTCTTTAACACCCTTTCCCGTAAAATTGAAGAATTCCAGCCAATTCACCCGCCCAAGATTGGGTTTTATGCTTGCGGGCCAACGGTTTATGATCGGGCGCATATTGGCAATTTGCGCAGTTATATTTTTGAAGATGTTTTGCGCCGCACCTTAATTCATGATGGTCATAAGGTAAGATTCGTCATGAACATCACTGATGTCGGGCATTTAACTTCTGACGCTGATGAAGGCGAAGACAAATTGGAAAAAGGCGCTAAAAGGGAACACATAAGCGTTTGGGAAGTAGCGGAGAAATATACCAAACTGTTTAAACAGGATTTGCAGACTCTAAATATAGAAGAACCAGATGAATGGTTGAAAGCTACGGACAACATCAAAGAGCAAATCGAATTAATTAAAAAGTTGGAAACAAAGGGTTTTACTTATAAAACTTCTGACGGTATTTATTATGACACCAGCAAATTCCCAAAATACGGAGAATTGGCCAGATTAAATTTAAAAGGTCAAAAAGAAGGCGCTCGGGTGGAAGTAAATAATGAGAAAAGAAATTCCACGGATTTTGCCTTGTGGAAGTTTTCACCGAAAGATCAAAAACGGCAGATGGAATGGGAAAGCCCCTGGGGCATTGGTTTCCCAGGCTGGCATATTGAATGTTCGGCCATGAGTATGAAAGCACTCGGTGAAAGTTTTGATATACACACTGGTGGCGTGGATCACATTCCTGTCCATCACACTAATGAAATCGCCCAAAGCCAAGGCGCCACTGGCAAACCATTTGTGAAATACTGGCTGCACGGCGAATTTTTACAAATTGACGGCGGCAAAATGGCCAAGTCAGCCGGAAATTTTTATACACTCGATATCCTAAAGGAAAAAGGTTTTTCACCAATGGCATACCGATATTTGGTTTTAGGCGCTCATTATCGCACGAAATTGAATTTTACTTTTGAAGCACTTAAAGCCAGTCAAAATGCTTACGAAGAATTGGTTAACCAGGTGGCGAATATGGCTGATAAGCCAAAGATCGGCTGCGGGGAAATAGAGAATAAATTTTTTGAAGCTATTGATAATGATTTGAACACGGCTCAAGCCTTGGCTGTGATGTGGGAAATGCTGAAAAGTCAGAATCCTGATTCAGCCAAAAAAGCCAGTTTATTTAAAATGGATGAAATACTTGGTTTGGGCTTAAAAGAAATCAAATCAATCAAAATTCCCAAAATCATTCAAAAGCTGGTTGAAGCAAGGGAAACAGCCAGAAAAAATAAAAATTTCAAACTAAGCGATGAATTAAGGTCGCAAATTTTTGATAAAGGTTTTCAAGTTGATGATACAGAAAGCGGGCCGATTATTAAACTTAAGTAAATAATGAATAATTTTTGGCAAAAATTGAAAAAGCCGATTTTGGCATTGGCGCCAATGGCCGGAATTACGGATTCGGCTTTCCGGCAAATGTGCAAATTAGGCGGAGCCGATGTTTTATACACGGAATTTGTTTCCACGGACGCAATTGTTTACGAAAGCAAAAAGACTTTTGGAATGCTGAAATTTTCCGAATCGGAAAAACCCGTGGTCGTGCAGATTTTCGGCAAAAAGCCCGAACATTATTTTAAAAGCGTAAAAGTATTAAGTGAACTTGGTTATGATGGTGTAGATATAAACTTCGGCTGCCCGGCCTATAAAGTAGTTAAAAGCGGCGGGGGAGTTAAGTTAATGTTGAATTTAGATTTGGTAAAAGAATTGGTGCAAGCCGCTTGTGAAGCTAGTCAAATTCCGGTCTCTCTAAAAGTCCGGGCCAGCATTGAAGACAAAGCAACCAAGGTCAAAATCACCGCTTTAGATTTAGTTGAAAAAATTAAGGATTTGCCAGTAGCCGCGATTATGGTTCATGGCCGGTCTTTTGAAAAGCCCTTTGACGGCGAGCTGGATATAAACTCAATTATTCAGGTAAAAGAAGCCTTTTCAGCCGTTGTTTTGGCCAATGGCGGTGTTTATACTCCGGAAATTGCCAAAAGCCTCCTAGAGCAAACTGGGGCTGATGGCTTGGGTATTGCCAGGGGTGCTTGGGGCAAACCCTGGATTTTTCAGCAAATTCGGGACTATTTAGGCATTGGAAAATATAGGGTTTCAGAGTGGTCGGAAATTAAGAAAACCATGCTAAAACACGCCAAGTTGACCTTTCAGAGTAAAGGCGAACATGGTTTGGTGGAGTTGCGGAAACAGCTTGCTTGGTATGTAAAAGGCTTGCCCAAAGCGGCTGAATTAAGGTCAAAACTGGTGAGGGTTAATAGTCTGGAGGATATCCAAGGAATTTTAAAAAACAATTAACCGTTTTTTTGGCCAGAGAGATATTTGTAGATCGGAATCGATTTTTCCGTTGGCTTGTCTTTTGTTGCCAAAGGCCAATCTAGGATTGAAAAGGTATAGGAAATAATTCTGGTGCCAGGCCGGCATTCTTTTTCAAATTTGATTTTTAGTTTTTTCATGGCCGGGGGAGTCAGAAAACAAAAAATAACATCAGCTTTGGAAAAGTCGGCTTTATAAAAATCCTCAAATTTGAATTGCACCCGGGGCTTTAATTTTCTTACCCGAAACCAGCCAAAAATATAAGGCAGGACGGAAATTTCGAAACCAATAATGCTTTTGGCTTTAGTTTTGGCAAATTCTGGTAAAAGCCGGCCATCGCCCGCGCCCAGTTCAAAAATCGTTTCGCCTTCTTTTAGATCGACCAAATTTAAAATTTTTTGATAATCATATTGCCAAGTCGGCACCCAGGGCGCGGCTTTAAAACTGGCCCAGGCCGCTGTGCCAACGATGATGAGAAAAATAATGATAAACAAGTAAAGAAGCATATAAGAATTTTAGCATTAAATCTAAAAGAATTATATGAGAAGGTTGTGACTGCTATCAGTAATGGTATTTCCTATAAAAATATTTATATTTATACCAAATAAAAATAGGGGGTATGAAATTGTTATACCCTCTATTTTTCTCAAATGGCAATCTTTACTAGAGCTTTAGGCTTGGTCATTCGTTTGTTCAGCTTTAAGGTGACCTGTTAACTGATTTGTTAATTCATCAACACCGAGATCGCCATTGATGAATTTATAAAGAGCTTTGTCACCATCATTAAAAGCGTCGCCACCCTTTACCTCATGCTCTGGTAATAATTTTACGTTTGGTATTTCCTTTAACATTCAAATACCTCCTCTTTGAAAAAATTTTGTATTTTTTCTCAATGAACCACCTTCAGCCTATTATTTAATAGCGGTTTTGTCAAACCCTGACCACATAATTCTTTTCAAGTCCATGCCCATTTTCTTGTAAGAATTTTTCGCGAGAAGATTTAACTACTATCAGTGACACATTACCTGCGAAGGCGTCCCGCCGAGCGAATATGGAAACTTTTTTATTTTGAAGTTTTTAACTCTTCCCAAGTCCTCCATTTATGGATTGCCCATTTTGGGCTCGGCGGGACGCCTTCGCAGGCACTGGTAGTAGTTTCCAAAAGGGAAGGGTGGTATTGCCACCGCCATACGGCGGGATCGCAATGACAATACTATAGATTTTTATGCACTGGTCAGGGGAAATCGTCCAAGGTTCCCCTCACGAATATTCAAAAACTTGACCCCCTATTTGAAGTCAAGTTTTTGGGTTAACCTCTGTTTCGATTTTTAGAAATAAATGTGAGGTTTATTTTGCCAACAGGTTGGCGATATTTTCAACACTGAAGTCTCCGGTGCCGACAGTCTTGGTAATATTCACATAAATCGCACCGCCCCAGCTGGCTGGGATGCTTTTGCCAGCGCAAGTGGCGACTTTAGAATTCAGGTCTTGCAGTTTGGTAGCATCATATTTAGCGACTATATCAGTAACCTTTTGATCTGCGGTTTTCTTGGCGTCGGTCAGAATGCTGCTGTTATCAGCCTGAACAAATGCCACTAAACAGCCTTTACTGGCTGCCCAGGCGCTGTTGGTATAAACCGAAGTAATCATATCTTTATCCTTCTGCTGAAAAGAGGCAAGATTTTGGCCAAATCCATCAGAAGCATTGCCTATTGTCCAAACAAAGAATATGCCTAGCAAGAATACAAAAATAAAAGTCAGTACTAGGGCAACCGGCGTTGCATAATGCATTTTTTCCATAATTCTCACCTCCTTCCTTAGATTAAAACAAATAGTTGATTATTTAAGGGATTGCTGTCTAGCTTTTTGTTGGGGGAGTTCAACCAAATTATCGACAATTATTTTCAAATCTTCAAGTGTCACTTCGGCCACGAAATTGTCGGTTTTGCCAGCTTCAACTTGGGCTAAATGGACGCGAGAGCCGGCCTCATCCATAATATCTATGGCTTTGTCCGGAAAAACCCTTTCCTGCAGATGTTTGTAAGCCAGCAAGACAATTGCTTCCAGAATTTCATCAGAATATTTAACATGATGATAGTTTTCGTATTTAAGTCTCAAGCCTTTTAAGATTTCCAAGGTCTGATCTGGATTTGGCTCTTCAACAATAATCGGCTGGAAGCGCCGTTCCAAAGTTTGATCTTTTTCCACGTATTTTTGGTATTCCTCCATTGTGGTCGCGCCGATGACTTGGAGTTCACCGCGAGCCAGCGCTGGTTTTAAAATATCCGCGGCGTCAATGGAACCCGTGGCTTCGCCGGCTTCTGCCAGAGTGTGGATTTCATCAATGAATAAAATTACGTGTCTTTGCGCGGCGATGATTTCATCCACCAGAGCCTTCAGTCTTTTTTCAAATTCACCGCGATATTTAGTGCCGGCAACTAGTCCGGATAAATCCAAAGCCAGCACGCGCTTGGTTTTTAAAATTTCTGGGACATTGCCGTGTGCCAGTTCGTTGGCTAGTTCTTCGATAATCGCGGTTTTACCCACGCCGGATTTGCCAATCAGCACCGGGTTATTTTTCGTCCGTCTGGATAAAATTTCAATGACCCGGTAAATTTCATGTTTGCGTCCGATGACCGGATCCAGCTTGCCGGCATTTGCCAAAGCGGTCAAGTCTTTGGAATAAAGACCCAGAATTTTTCCGGTAGTAAATGAACTGCCCTCGGTTTGCCTGCGAAGCAATAAAACGGCGAGCGCCAGAGCTACGGCGGTTATTATTCCGATAAGAGTCGCGTTCATGATTTTATTTTCCAAACAATCGAGAAAATCGTAAAGGCCAATAGTCCGGCGGCCATTGTTACCATGACCGCGGTTTTATAGCCAACTGCCAATTTTAATTCATAGGCAGTTTTGCTTTGGGTTTTAGTTTTAGTGGTATTCATAAGCTAATTTTATATCCAGCGCATTTTTTTGAAAATCGCCACTGCGCCAGCGCCGATTAAAGCTAGCAAGCCGAGCAAGATGTAAAAGTCGAACGGCGTGCCGACTAATGGCGTATGAGATAGGCGAGCCGTGAAAATGGCAACCGTTAAGGTTAAAGTGAAAATAATGACCGAAATAGTGGTGTAGGTTTTCATAATGTCATTCAGCCTGAAGGAAATCAGAGATTCATTGGTTGCCTGCAGAGCCTCGATTGCCTCGCGAAAGGCTTCCAGGTTATCCCAAATTTCTTTGGATTTTTCCACGGCATTATTAATGATTTCTTCGCTTTGCGGCTCTTGGCTGATTTTCAGCAATCGGTTAGCAACGGCCAGTTTTTTGATGCTGTTTTTGTGAGCTTGCATGGTTTTTCTAAAATCAACGATATTTCTGCGGGTTATAAGTATTTCCTGAACCATTTCCTTTTCTCTGCCGCGGAAAATAAGTTTTTCAATGGAATGCAGATCCATGGAAATATGGTCTAACATTGGCATGCAAGCATTCAGTTGCTGGGTAATAACTTCGGTGAGCATTGCCAGTATGTTGCATTTTCCGTTTGAGCCCAGATGATTATGGGCTTTAAATTCATTAAAAATTTTGTCTATAATAGGCAGGCGGTTATCGTGAATAGTAATCAGATAATCCGAGCTGATGAAAAAATCAATTTCTGAAGATTCGATTTCTTTGGTTTTGCGGTTATAGATTGGGAAAAGCAAAACCAAAAAGGCATAGCGGTCATAGATCTCCAGTTTTGGCCTTTGACCGGTGTTAATGCACTCTTTTATATCCAAAGCATGGAAATACGGAAAATTCTCCCTTAAGAATTTTATCTCTTGGGTATCTTCAGCAGTCGCGCCAGTTATATTGATCCATCGGCAAGATGGAACCTTGGCTTCAGATATTGGCATATTAAATAGTGTTTATTTTGTTTGGTTTTTGCTTTATTTAATTATATTCTAGCATGATTTGGGATTTTTTGCAAGTTTTTGTCGTAATAATAAAATTATCAGTTTTTTCTGTGCAAAATTTAATTACGATTATTGATAATGAGTTGGAATGCTTGAAAAAATTTTAAATTATCCACCTTACGTATTAATCAGTAAACCTCCATAATTTCTTGCGAAGGTGGATAATAAAACTCCGGTCAATTACCTTAAGGTAAAAGCCGGAGTTTAAGATCAATTGGCTTTTTGCTACCAGCTGTCTCGCCAAGTTTTTGCGGTTACGGATGTTGTGTCACAACCAGCGTATTTGTTATCACCGGCGTAGGCCCATGTCACAATGCAAGCGATTATATGATCACCATCACCCGGATTACCATACCGTAAGAAATTCGCAGGCTCGGTATATCTAGGCTTGGCATCGACCAGCCACAAAATGCCGGTAATGTGCGTTCCGGACCTCTTCGGCGAATCATAACGCAAATCCAGACAACCTGCGGAGGTTGGTAGATCAATGACATTATCGTTATTTAGGATTTGGACTGTGCCGCCGCCGAAAACCCGATAAAGTCCACCGCCAGTTGGCTGATTGCTGTTTTCCACGACATAACTGCCGTGATAATGAAAACTAGCGCAACCAGTAAAGCCAATGAGGCATACTGATAAGGACAAGAGTATGTTTAAGGTTTTCATGTTAACATCCTCCTGAGATTGGGATCACAATGGTTGTGTCCTTTTTCTCGATTGTATATGGTCCGTAACTAAATGGACCATAAGCGATTGAGATATCCACGGTTTTGACCAACTTTGGCACCCTGATTGAAAGGGCGCTGTTGACTATGTCAACTTGGTATGAAGCCGGTTGTTCAACCGAGGGAATCGAATGAACAGTAGCTCTTCCCCCACAAAGTTTTTTTCCATCCGAGGTTATAAACTTGACCCCGAATCTTGTATAGTTTGTCTTGGCAAAGCCGTCTGCTTTGATATCGATATCAAAGTCTACCCGGTTGACAAAATTTTCCGGGTGCTTGAGAAACCCATCAGAACAGCTACTTAAAAAGCCAAGCGCAAAAACGCCAATCAAAATGACAACGAGCTTTTTCACCTTTTTATCCTTTCTTTTATGTTTATTTTTTGTTCTACTTTAACAAACCAGGATAGCAAAAATGCCGGATTTGTCAAGTTTCTCTTGACGGCCGGTAAAGGAAATGATAATTTGAATCCATCAAACGAACCTCTTATTTAAACAAATATGACAGACCAAAATACAGACCCAATACTTCAAATTCGCCAATTACTGGCAGAAGCCAAGGCCTCAATCCAATCAGCCGAGCTGATTTTGGGCGAGAATTCGGAATTGCCAGGCAAAAAAATTAATGTCAGCGCCAAAGCCAGAAAAGAAGGTTCGGATTTGGTGGAAGGTGAGAACCGGGTGATTGAAGGAATTTTTGACGGTCAGCACATGGTTGGCCCGGACGGTAAACAATATTCTGTGCCGGCAAATTACGCTTCCAAATCCAAACTGGTGGAAGGCGATAAATTAAAACTTACTATCACACCCGACGGTTCGTTTATTTATAAACAAATCGGTCCGATAGACAGAGTTCGGGTAGTCGGCAGGCTGGTCAGAGATGAGCAGACTGATGAATTTGAAGTGGTGGCGAATGGCGCTCCGTATCGAGTGCTCTTGGCAAGCATCACTTATTTTAAAGGCGAGGCTGGCGATGATGTGGTGATTTTACTGCCCAAAGATGCGCGGGCAAAATTCGCGGCTGTTGAAAATGTCATTAAGAAAGTTCCCGGCCAAGAACCGGTTGAAACAGTTTTGCCCGAGAGCGTTGAAGCTGATTCCGGAGAAATTTTGCCGGATGTGAAAAGCGGGGAAGTTGAAACCCCGGAGACTCAAGATAAAATCGACGAAATATAAGCTACAATTTTTTTCGCCGATGGCTTTTAATTTCCTCGGTAATCAGCCAAAAGATTAAAACCGAGCCGCTAATAACAGGCAGGTCGGGTGGAATTTTATAGCCGTGGTGGCTGCCCCAAAAGGAAGCAATCAGGGCCAGGGAAATTAAAGTGAAGAGCCATAATAGCACAAAGAGCTCGCCCCGCTGATTGCGGCTGGAGTATTTTTTGCGTATCCTCAAAATTTCCTTGTCGCCGACATAGGCGCCGACCAGGGTTAAATAAAGTGTGGAAGCTAAGGTTGAAACTTTAAACTGGTTTTTGCTTAAAAATTCCAGCATTATCCAAGCCCAGACAAAACAGGTGTAGATGTTCAAAATCTGGATAAAGGCTTTTACGCGGTGTATCATTGATTAAAAAGTTGCGGAAGTAAGTTAATTTTAGCAGTTTTTTGCATTTAGTCAATAAACTAATACCAATTTGACATGAGTTTGTAAGATAATTATACTGTTTTTGTATTAATATCTAGCAATTAATTAAAAAAGCATATGACCAAGCCATTTGTTACTCCTCCTTTGCCCTATGATTATAACGCTTTGGAGCCTTATATTGATGAAGCCACCATGAAAGTTCATCATGACAAGCACCATGTAGCTTATACTACCAAGCTGAACGCCACTTTGGAAAATCATTCAGATTGGTTTGAAAAATCCCCCGAAGAAATTTTAATGAATTTAGATCAAATCCCAGGGGATATTCGCATGCAAGTTAGGAATTTCGGCGGCGGCCATGTTAATCACGCCATGTTTTGGGAAATTATGGCTCCCAAAGCCGGCGGCAAGCCCGAAGCAGAACTTTCAAAGGCCATTGAAAAAGATTTTGGCAGTTATGAAAAATTCCAGACTGAATTTGAAAACGCGGCAAACACGCAATTTGGTTCTGGCTGGGCTTGGTTAAGTTTCGCCAAGGGAAAGTTAATTGTAGAAAAGACAGCCAATCAAGATTCGCCTTTGTCACTTGGCCACGCGCCACTATTGTTGCTGGATGTTTGGGAGCATGCTTATTATTTGAAATATAAAAACATGCGGCAGGATTATGTTAAAGCATTTTGGAATGTGGTGAACTGGAAGGCGGTTTTAGAAAAATTTTTGAAAATTAGCTAATTTGTCCTTTTGTAATGCAAAAACCGCTATCCCAGGGACGGCGGTTTTGCGTATTTAAGCGTATTTAAGGATTGACAGAAAAAGTAAAGCTTGTATGATTAATTCAATAGTCGTTCATTAATAAAGGCACAAACGAAAGGGGTGGTAACATGCCAATGTTTTGAGTCAGGGTGATAGATTTTGCGGTCGTGGTTATTCTGGGTACCATTTTCTGTAACAAACTATGGGAGTTTTTCATTAGAAGAGTAGCATCGCTGGGAAAGGCCCCGAAATGTTTCTTGGAATTTTTTTGTTGCAAATATTTACAGTTGCAGCTCTCTTGTCGATTCTTTCTTTCCTAATCTCAAATAGTGGTTGGATTGAAGCAATGACCGCGGGTTTCTTGATTTCTATTTTTTTTGTTTTCATGTTTCAAGGCCGCCTAAAGAAGGAATTCTATTTGGCCATAGCAAAAAAATTCCAGACTAGCGGGTAATACATAAAGTTGATAGTTTGGATCAAGTCCGGTGAGTATTTACTCTATATCGGGCTTTTTAATTGCTGAATATTGCTATGGTTTTTTTAATTTTTTCTGGGATTCCTTTTATGCAGGGGTAATTTTTGACCTCTTCTGTGTTTACCCAGATAAAATCCGTAAACGAACCCGGTTCGGGTTTAACTTCCCCGGACTTGTATTTGGCAGCGAATTTGATGAACACTACAGGGGTTTCATCCGGTCGGACAAAAGCCATGCTGTTGACATATTGCATTTGCCCTTCAATTTCCAGGCCAGCCTCTTCTTTGACTTCGCGTTTCAGCAAATCCTCCACGGCGTTTTCAAAATCTAAAACCCAGTTATTGATCCTGCTCGGCTTATTCAAATCCAGGTCTTGTCATTCCAGTTTGTCCCCTGGTACGGCAAAAAGGCCGGGGTGGACTTTTTCCCTCATATCCCTTTTTAATATCAAACATCGTTTATCAGATTCCCGTTATATCACCACATTGGCCACAAAATAGAAAAGTTTGTCGGTTTTGGCGTTTTCAATGCTGATTTTTTTGGCTGGCATAGACTTATTTTAGATGATTTTTTTGAAAAATAGAAACCAAATTATAGCCCTTCAGCCAATGGGTTTTTTTGCCTTTGATATTAGAAAACTGTTTTAGCGCTTTTAGGTTGCAGACTTGACCCAATTTTTTCAATTCTAAAAAGCTAAAACCATGAATATATCTTTTGCCAATAATTTCACCCTGGCTATTTCTCCAAGGTCTGAAAATATCCCTAAAGTCAATTGGCAGGCCGTAAAAGATTTTTTTAATCGCGATTTTGAAATGCAGTTTCCACCAGCCAAATTGCCAAAGGTTCCAATTAAGCATTAGTAAATAGCCATCGGGTTTTAGGATCCTGGACATTTCTTGCATGGCTTTTAATCGAAAGTCCTTAGAAGGAATGTGATGCAAGGTCGCGATGCAAACCACCACATCAAAAGTTTGGTCAGCATAGGGTAAATCTAAAATTGAACCAACCTGGAAATGTTGACTTGGGTATTTTTGCCTGGCAATTTCTATGAGCTTTTCGCTAAAATCCAGGCCTTGATAGTGGGTATTCTTTTTGGCTAGCAATTTACAAAACCTGCCATTGCCGCAACCGACATCCAAGACCTGATCATTTTCTTTGATATAATTTAAAAATTTTTCAAAATCCAGCCAATTGAATTTTCGGGTTTCAGAAAATTGGCCGGCAATCAGGTTGTAGAGCTTTTGATTTGATGCTATGGTTTTTTCAGCGAAATTTTTATCCATGAATACCAATCAGACTAATAAAATAATTAAGCGGCTTTTGAAGTTTGCTCCAACTGATGAAGCAGGACTCCATCAGTTTAAAAGGCTTATTGCCAAGGATTCAGGCTTGTCAATCATCACTAATGCTAACCTGCTTAAAGTTTATCGGCAATATTTAAAACAGACAAATGCCAAGCCCAAAAAGGATTTGCTACGTGTTTTGAAAAGGCGGGCAATCCGGACTTTGTCTGGCGTGGCGCCCATAACCGTTCTGACCAAAGTTTATCCATGCCCGGGCAGATGCGTTTATTGCCCGACAGAAGTCAGGATGCCAAAAAGCTATCTTTCGTCAGAACCAGCGGCGCAAAGGGCGATGGTTAATAAATTTGACCCTTTTAAACAGGTAAAAAGTCGGATCAAGCAACTGGAAATAAATGGCCATGCGGCTGACAAAATCGAATTGATTATTTTAGGAGGCACTTGGTCTTTTTATCAGAAAAAATATCAGGCCTGGTTTATAAAAAGGTGTTTTGAGGCGGCGAATGGCCGGAGCAGTAAAAATTTAACCTCCGCGCAAAAATTAAATGAAAAAGTAAAGCACCGGATAATCGGTCTGACTTTGGAAACCCGGCCGGATTATGTTACCGCCAAAGAATGCTGGCGCATGCGGGAACTGGGCTGTACGCATGTGCAAATCGGCGTGCAAAGTTTGGATCAAAAAGTTCTGAATTTGAACCAAAGAGACGACTCAATAAAAAATATCGGCCGGGCCACTGGCTTGTTGAGGGATTTTGGTTTTAAAATTACTTACCATATCATGCCAGGTCTGCCAGGTGCCACCCCAGCTTCGGATTTAAAAACTTTTAAAAAACTATTCTCTGAATTAAATTTCCAGCCTGACATGCTGAAAATTTACCCCACCCTGGTTGTGAAAAATTCGTTTTTGCATTCCTGGTGGAAACAGGGCAAGTTCAAACCATATAACGATAAAATTTTGCGGGATTTGCTGATTAAAATAAAAAAAACAATTCCGCCCTATGTCCGCATAAATCGCATGATCCGCGATATTCCCGGGGGCGATATTATGGCCGGGAATTTAATAACCAACTTACGCCAAAAACTTCAAGAGCAGGGTGTCGCCTGTCAGTGCATAAGATGCCGTGAAGTCAGAGATGAAAAATTTTCTGAAAAAGATTTACGATTGGTAAAAAGAGTTTATTCGGCTGGCCAGGGGAATGAGTATTTTTTGAGTTTTGAAAATCAAGATAAAAAGAAATTATTTGCTTTTGTTCGTTTGCGTTTGCCCGGCGAAATTTATTTAAAAACCAAGCCAGTCAAATTGATCAGGTTTTTTGATAAAAAGGAAATTACGGCTGAAACTGCGACTTGGGCTTTTGACAATGCCACGGCTTTAATCAGGGAATTGCATACCTATGGCGAATTAATTCCGGTCGGCTCAAAAAGTAAAGCCGTTCAGCATATCGGCCTGGGCAAACGTTTAATGGCTGAAGCGGAAAAAATCGCCAAAACCAGGGGTTATAAAAAAATGGTCGTGATATCCGGAATCGGGGTCAGGGAATATTATCGGAAATTGGGTTATAAAGAAGAAAAGACTTATATGGCGAAGGGTTTATAAAAAAATTTCTAAAGCCGCACCGCCTAAAAAAACTTTTTTAACTCCTCAAATCCGTAAGAATTTTTGACAATCTTTTCAATATAATCAATATCTATACTACCATTTTTGTACGGAGTCGGTATTGTCATTTTTTTCAATTTTGAAATATTTAATTTTCTGTAATAATTATATCTCCACCGATGATTTTTTATCATTGCCCCAATATAAAATAACAAGTAGGGGTTATACTTCTTTTTCAGAGTGAGAACAGCATTATCGTCACTTGTGATAAAATCATCAAATTGAAAAAATGTTTCCCCAACACTACCATTAAGAGCCACTGTTAAACATTTTGCTTTAGTATTTGGTTCTTCATTTA
>PEXW01000054.1 GCA_002774575.1 Candidatus Kerfeldbacteria bacterium CG08_land_8_20_14_0_20_43_14 | reverse complement strand
TGAAGCGAAGCTTTGGCGGGCAGGCCTAACCGTTTCCCGCTCTACAGCGGGATCCACCTTCCTTTATCTTAGACTCGAAGGTGGCGGGAAGACGATAGGGCCAAGTACATTTTTTATACTGCCTGATTGTTTAATAAGGGTCAATAGCAAAAAAATGCCCTGACTGATGAAAAATCATTCAGTCAGGGTTCGCGCTGCGCATCAGTAACCGGCGCGATTATTTGTTCATTGTTGGGACGGGATTAGAACCCGCAAAAGAACTATCTCTAGTATACTACTAATCCCTGAATTCTTTGATCTTGAATGGATTACCAATACCGGTTGAGCCATGCGATCTTTTTAACATCCTGGAAAAAAGCCAAATCGCACCGACGACTACAACAACTGACCCAATTGCCAAAGCGACCAATTCGCCATTGCTTAGCTCCATTTTTTCCTCCTTGAATTTTTAAAGCAATTTTTGTTATTAAACTCTAGCAAATCAAACAAAAAAGGCAAGAGAAAAGACTGCCGAGATTTCGACAGCCTTTTAAAAAACAACTAATGGTGTTTTGAGTTTACCTGATATAGAGTCAGATCTACTTTGGCACGCAAGGCACTAAATGCCTGAAAGGTGCTTTCCCGTAGGACGGGTTTAAGCGCCAGAATCGCCGGCATTGAAAACCAACCAAAGCCCCGGTGCTGGGTACAGAGATTAATCTCTTTAATTGTTGCGCAGTCCACTAAGTAGTAGATCGACTCATATGAGTCGTACCCATTGTAGCGACTACCTGGCCATTCTTGTATCGACCTTCGATACCGATACACTTCCGTCTGAATACTACTGATTTTAATACCCGCTTCGGCCCAGCTGCCTTTGGGTAAAATAAATTTCGCCTTATCTTTCGAATCCGGCTCTGGCGTGGCGCCAAGGCATTCCCACTGGTTCGAAAAATGAACCTTGAGAGAACGTTGAAATAAAAGAAATTCAACCTCATACCTTGCTAGCTTTACATTGAGTTGACTGCTCCAGATTATTGCTCGATAAACTCTGACCACTCTTGGTTTTTTTAAAGTGCGTGAGGACACAATAAAACCTCCTTGTTTGTTTTAAAGATTACTTTTTGCATTATTTTTATTTAACAGACAAATATTAATTTAAAGGGCAACCATTGTCAACCCCGCTAGAGTTTTGATTAATATAATTTTCAAAAAATTGCTAAGTGTTTGCTTAGAAAGTGGCGCGGGGTTAATCTATATAAATATGAATATACTGGGAATTGCCCCGCCATGCGGCGGGGTCCGCCTATGGCGGAAAACCATATTAAAATTTTCTAAAGTAAAAAATGACAGATCACAAGTATGAAAATTCTGGGAATTGAAACCAGCTGTGATGACACTTCTGTTGCCGTGGTCAAAGCGGAAAAGAAAAAACTGCAAGTTTTAAGTTGCGTTACAGCTTCCCAAATTTTAGTTCATCAAAAAACTGGGGGCGTGGTGCCAGAAGTCGCGGCGAGGGAACACGCGGCTGTGATTATACCAACCCTGATTGCGGCTATAAAAAAAGCTGGCTTGGAATTAAAAGATATTGACGCCCTGGCCGTAACAGCCGGGCCTGGTTTGGCCACGGCCTTAATGGTCGGCGTGGAAACTAGCCGTACTCTAAGTTTTGCCACTGGCCTTCCTTTGTTTGCCGTAAACCATATTGCCGGTCATTTAGCCAGTTGTTGGCTGAATGAAAAAATTCCCAGTTTGCCCGCCCTGGCTTTGGTGGTTTCCGGCGGGCACACGGAATTATTGTGGCTGTCAGAAAATCCCAGCAACCATTCCTGGAAAACCACAAAATTAATCGGCAAAACCAGGGATGACGCGGCCGGCGAAGCTTTTGACAAAAGCGCCAAGCTTTTGGGCTTGCCATATCCTGGCGGACCGCAGATTGCCAGGCTGGCTGAAAAAGGCCAACCCATTATTGATTTGCCCAGACCCATGCTTAACGAGGAAAATTTTGAATTCAGTTTTTCGGGTTTAAAAACTTCGGTCATGTATTATTTGCGGGACAAGCCAAGACTGGATTTTCAAGCCCGGGCTAATTTGGCGGCTTCAGTCCAAACCGCGATTGTGCAAGTTTTGGTCGGCAAAACTTTAAAAGCCGCGGAAAAATTAAAACCCAAAAACGTTTTGCTGGCAGGCGGTGTTGCTGCCAACGAAAAATTAAGGAGTGATCTGCAAAACGCTTTACCGAAAAATGGTTTTGAATTATTTATTTCACCCCAGGCTTATACCACGGACAATGGCGCCATGATTGCCACGGCCGGTTATTTTCAATTTTTAAACCACCAAAAATCTCACTGGCAAACCTTAAAGATTAATCCGATTTGGGAATTAGGGAGATAATAGCCAAATCATTACTCTGGGGGCAGGGCTGGCACAACCGTTTTGAATTCGGTGTTGGCGGTTTTATCTTGATATTTTTTTGCAGTTGTGCTAGCTCTAATAATAGAGCGGGTTATTAAACATTTTAAGATATTAACGAACTTGTAAATAAAACTCTTTAGAAACATTAAAAATAAAGACTAAAAAAGAATTTTGAAAAACAAGGAGGTGAGTAAAACATGAGGGTGAGTCTCCTTAAATTAAGGTACCAAAGAAACCTTTTAATGAGCATGCTCGTAAACGTTATAATTTGTGCTGTCTTGACTGGCTTTTTTCTTTTGCAACCCCCAGAGGAAACCTTTTTGATTTCCATTGCCCAAATCCAGGCCATCAGTCATGATCTGCGGATTGATTCAACGGCCTACTGGGCAGGAACTGGCCTTTTGGGTTATCCATCCCGAGGCAAGCGCGGGCATAATGCGGGGCAAAACCTTGCCAGAGGATTTAAGGTGGTAAACCAAACAAGCTTACCTGTGTCCGTAGCTATGAAATCAATTTTATCAAATCATGCGCCAAATAAATGGATTGACCGTGTTGCAGTATTGTCTGTCAAAGGACCTGATGATTTTGAACAATTATTGGGTGGTCTGCAAGGCGATGCTTGGCCAGTTGCCAACAACAACGAACCAAGCCCATTGAATATAAATAGAGCCATAGCCAGAACTTTAAAATTTTTTCTTTTTGCTCATCAGTTCAACAAGCTTTTACTGGATAAGCCGGCTTATATAATTTGGCATCCGATTAAATGGCCTGATAAGGCTCGTTGGGCCGGAATTGACAGCGCCCTAGTTGTGGCGAGGATCATTATAAACGCCAGCGGCGGTATTCTAAACAAAAAGGCGGGCTAGACTGCGTTATTATCAGCGAGGAACCCCAAGGTTATGGTTTTAAAGAGTCGTTCGTACAAATGTTGCGAGAAGGATCGTTTTTCGCCGCAGAACATCAAGGCCAAAGGGTTGCTTCAATTATCGAAATCAAACATTATTTTTGTTTGAACTGTCCGCAGTTTTCCCAAGCTAAGGGCAGTGTCGTTGTTTCTTTTTCCAAATAAGATGTCAGTCTCTCCCGAGATTCGACATCTTTTTTAAAACCAATCCGGCTTGGGAGTTGGGGAGATGAATAATAAACACTCAACTAGTCAAATTCCTCTCTCTCCTATAAAGGAGAGGGATTGAGGGTGAGGTTGATTAATAATCTTTTCCTAATAACCCTCCTGCCTCCCGTCCGCTACGAGTCATGTAGCGAGTCGGGCGGGTCGCCAAACAAAGTTCGGCGGGCAGGTACCCCCGCTATGCATACCCTCTCCCAGAGGGAGAGGGGGTAAAGGAAAACACCCGTTCAAAAATTCGGGTATTTTTAAAATTACGTGACATCACAAGCTTCTTCAAATACCCACATTGATAGCCGTGCAAACATGAAAAAAACTAGGGTGCCAACACCACACAAAAACAAATTGAGAAGAGTTGCCTTGTCCTAAAATAAACAGCCAACGCTTACCAAGGTAAGTATCCAGAAAAAAGCACACATAAAAATAAACACAAAGGTCAGGACTAGGAAAAACACTGTACTTATGCCCAAAAAGAGCTGTTTTATCATCTTTTTCCTCCTACTTTTTGTATTGACATCCTACCTTTACCAGATTTGTAATCAAGTTTAAATTAAATTATCGGGTTAATTGGCTAAGCAATCACCAGCCTGGTAAACTAAAGGCAGAAGTAGTAAAATCCAAAGTCGCTATATGGCCAATGAAGCATACAACCATTTAGGCATTGAAGAGCCAATTTATAAGCGCTGGGAAGCGAGCGGCTATTTTAGTCCCGATGGCCTGCCAGGTAAAAGAAAAAAGGCTTTTTCAATTAGCATGCCGCCGCCCAATGTTACGGGCGAACTGCACCTGGGCCATGCCACTGGCATAACCATTCAGGATATTTTGATTCGCTACCATCGAATGAACGGCGAAAAAACTTTGTGGCTGCCGGGCACAGACCATGCCGGCATTGCCACGCAAATTCTGGTGGAAAGGCTTTTGCAGACTTCGGGCATTAGCCGGCACGAAATCGGCCGGGCAACTTTTTTAAAGCATGTCTGGGCCTGGAAGCAAAAATACGGCTCGCGCATAACTGATCAAATCCGCTCACTCGGCGCCTCTTGCGACTGGTCAAGAGAACACTTTACCATGGATCCGAATTTAACCCAGGCCGTACAAAAAGCTTTTATTACTTTGTTTAATGAGGGTTTGATTTATCGGGGCGAGCGGCTGATCAACTGGTGCACGCGCTGCCAAACGGCTTTGTCAGACCTGGAAGTTAAGCACAAAGATGTGCCTGGTCATCTTTACTATATTAGGTACGGCCCATTTACCGTTGCCACTACCCGGCCAGAAACCAAGGTCGGGGATACGGCCTTGGCAATTAACCCCAAAGACGCCCGCTATAAAAAATATGTCGGCAAAAAGATTTCTTTTGAAACAGAGCTGGGGACTTTAACTTTGCCCGTGATTGCTGACAGGCTGGTGGATCCAAAATTCGGGACTGGGGTGGTTAAAGTTACGCCAGCGCATGATCCGGCTGACTGGGAAATGGGCGAAAGGCACAAACTGCCGATCAAGCAGGTGATTGGCGAAGATAACCGCATGACCAAGTTGGCCGGGCCTTACGCGGGCATGTTGGCGACTCAAGCTCGGGACAGGATTGTTGCTGACTTGCAGGCCAAGCATCTTTTAATCAAAATTGAACTCTACACTTCCAGCGTGCCGCATTGCGACCGCTGCGGTTCAATTGTTCAGCCTTTGGTTTCCAAACAGTGGTTTTTGAAAATCGCGCCTTTGGCCAAACCCGCCCTGGCCGCGGTAAAATCCGGAAAAATTAAATTCGTGCCCCAGCGCTTTGAAAAAATTTATTTCCACTGGATGAAAAACATCCGCGACTGGTGCATTTCCCGCCAACTTTGGTGGGGCCACCAGATTCCGGTCTGGTATTGCACGGATCATCTGGGCAATAAACAAAACTGCCCGGCCATGGCCTCGGTTGACATGCCGAAAAAATGCAAATGCGGCGACACGCACTTTGTTCAAGACCAAGACACGCTGGATACCTGGTTTTCATCCGGGCTGTGGACTTTTTCCACCCTGGGCTGGCCCAACCAGACCAAAGATTTAAAAACTTTCCACCCGACCTCGGTCATGGAAACCGCCTGGGATATTTTATTTTTTTGGGTGGCCAGAATGATCATGTTTTCTTTGAAATTTGCCAAACAAGTGCCGTTTAAAACGGTTTTCATTCATGGGCTGGTTTTGGATAAAGACGGCAAAAAAATGTCCAAGTCCAAAGGCACGGGCATTGATCCCTTGCCCATGGCCGAGAAATACGGCACTGACGCCATTCGTTTAAGTTTGGTTCTGGGCACCACTGCTGGCCAGGATTTCAGATTAAGCGAAGAAAAAATCGCCGGTTACCGAAACTTTATCAATAAGCTATGGAACATTGGCAATTTTGTGGACCGGCAAATGAAAGTGATCTCCTCGCCAACCTCCCCACCTGCCCGCTTGCCCCGCGATGGCGGTGGAGGAGGGGTACCCCGAGCGTCAGTCGAAGGGCGGGGTGGTGGGAGATCTTTAGCTGACCGGTGGATTTTGCATAAACAGCAAATTTTGATAAACCAAGTAACCGAGCATTTGCAGAAATTTCGTTTTTCCGATGCTGGCCAGGCTTTATATGATTTTATCTGGCACGATTTGGCTGATTGGTATGTGGAAATCCAAAAGATCCAACCGAATTCCAAAGTTCTGCTGGAGGTTTTCCAAAATTGCCTGAAACTACTGCATCCTTTTGCGCCATTCATTACCGAGAGCTTGTGGCAAAGACATAATAAAAAAGAAATGCTGATTATTTCTGCTTGGCCAAAAACCAGAAAAGTAAAGCCTGGCGCGAACAAGGAATTTTCAAAAATTCAAAAATTGGTGGTGGCCATGCGCAATGTCAGGGCGATTCATAAAATTACGCCCCAGGAAAAGCTGCCGGTCTACATTACCGGTTCGGGCCTGAAGCAATTAACTGCCCAGAAAGACTTAATTGAAGCCTTGGCGCGGGTGATTGTGGTACCAACTGCCAAACTTGAACAAAAAGCTCATGGCCACGAGGCCGGAGTTAATTTCTGGTTGGAACTGCCCCAGGACAGCTTGGAGCACATTCACAAAGAAGTCGCCAACCTGAAAAACTATATCCAAGCCCAGGAAAGCAAACTAAAAAACTCAAATTTCACAAAAAACGCGCCGGCTGCTGTGGTGGAAAACGAAAGAAAGAAGCTGGCCGAAGCCAGATTCAAGCTTAAACAATTAATGAATTAATAGTATGAGAGGCGAATATCTGCGTACGGAAAGGCAAATGTTAGAAGTAATTGATAAAGAAAGCAGCGGTAATGAAACTTTTGACGAGGAAATTATTGGCGGTTGGCGGAAAAGCAGACTAAAAGAAAAAAATTTTATACTCAACGACGACTATCCCGCCGATGAAGTTCGGACTGATATGGAAGAATGCGAAAGTTTGGAAAAAAACTATTTTGAAAGAGAGGGCGCGGGGGCTACAGGCTTGCATTTTGGGGTAATGGAAGGTATAGAACTGTACGACTGGCTTGGGCCAAACGCTTCTGTAATTTTTACCTCCAAATACGATGACATTAAAAATGGCGTGGATCTTTTAGTGCAATTCACAGATGAAAATGGCGAGATTACTTATTTAGCCATTGATGTAACCGCCAATGACGACCCGACCAAATTAACCCAAAAGCTCCAACGCTCTATTGAGGATTTAAAAAGAGGCAAATTATCAAAAGTCAAATATTTTGCTCCCCCAAAAGGCGCGGAAACGTTTAAAATTGAGGGCAAAAAAGCCGGCATTAATGTTCCGCGCGCAGTCATTGGCGCCAACACCGAAAATACGCAAAAAATGATTGGGAAGTTCGCTGCAGTCTATAAGCAGGGGGGCAGAAAAAATCTGGGCAACTATGAATTGCAACATGCTTTGATGGAAGAAATCGAGGCCCAGCTTTTATACCAACTTCAAACAGCCATTGAAACCCTAGACAAAAAATTTGGCCAACAACTCCCTGCGGAATTAATCTGCAAGGACTTAAAAGAATGGGAAACAAACATAGATATCGAAAACTTAGGACTATTAAGCGATGAACAAGCCCAGGAGCTTAACAAAATTGTTTCTGATTATCAAAAAGAAATAGGCATTGTTCCGGATAATTATGGCAAAAACATTAAGCTGCTGGCTCGTGCTTTGGGCGTAATTAATTCCATAAGAAATGAAAAGGGCGCTAGTTCAGAAACCAGCGCCCATCAAAATGATGCTACTTTTAGAAAACTGTCTCGCCCCAGAACCGCTGCCTAGATTTTTTTCCCGCTTTTTCTTCAAGCCCGTAATGGCTGAATGAAAATTTATACTTTCTCCATCAGGCATAATTACTGGCACGCCCCGCCCTTTTTTATTTTTGGGAGGAGCATGTTTCTGTTTTATTTTTTTGTTTGTTGCCATTAATCCACCTCTTTTGTTTTAACCAATGAGACCCTAACAAAAAACCCATAACCCGTCAAGGGTTTGACCAGCACCACTTTCTAAGAATAGTTGTTGTGGTCATAAATTTTAGGTTTTAAGGAATTCTTAAACCATAAACCTAATAACCATAACGATACCTCTGTCCGCCTCTGGCGGAGAGGTCCACAACCAAAACCAAACCTCTACAAAAAAGTGGTGCTGGGCTTGACAAGATTTTTAAAAGGACAATACTGATGGTTGCCATATAAAAACCAAAAAACGCCCTTTCCCGCAAAACCACGCACGGCCCACCATAGAAAGGGGTGAAAACATGCGCACCAACAACATTTCTTTGCGGCCAAACCCTTTGGCACCAATCGGACCTGACCGTAAGATAAAAAGAGATATCTGTAATCAACTACTGGCAATGCACTTTACAAAGCCAGATGCTGGAAAAACTATCTCCTTGGAACACGAAGGGTTTGTAGGCAAGCTTGAGCGGGTGGTCGATACTGACAGTCTGTGTATCATTATTGATATCGACCCAAAAAAGCTAAGCTGATCAAGGTGGTTTGCTAAAAATAACGGACGTTCAAACAACAACGCCCGCTTTTATTTTATTCTATTTTTTCAAAAACCTCATCAACCGTGGTAATACCTTCCAGGGCTTTTAGTAATCCATCCTGCACCATGGTAATCATGCCATACTTGGCGGCGATTGCACGGATATCATATTCTGAAACCTGGGTTGAAAGAATTATTTTTTCAATATCAGAATTCATGGTCAACACTTCATATATGCCAATTCGGCCTTTGTAGCCAATGCTCTGGCATTTATCACAGCCCTGGCCTTTATAAAAATGCAGATCATCTAAATTTATTTTCTCGCCGCTATTGGTTGGAATTTTTGAAAGGGTTTCTTTGATCCTTTCCATCGTTTCCTGGCTGACAGTGATTGGGATTTTGCAGGACTGACAGATTCTTCTGACCAGACGTTGACCGATTATGGCATTCAGGGCTGGCGCTAGTAAAAAAGCTTTGACGCCCAAGGCTAAAAGGCGGGGAATGGCCCCGGCCGCGTCATTGGTATGTAAAGTTGATAAAACCAGATGTCCGGTTAAAGCGGCATTGACGGCGATTTCTACAGTTTCACCATCCCGGACTTCGCCAACCATGACAATGTCCGGATCTTGCCGCAAAATCGAACGCAATCCTTTGGCAAAAGAATAATCTTTTTCTTCGTCAACCTGGCTTTGGTTCACTCCATTCAAATGATATTCAATCGGGTTTTCCAGGGTGATAATGTTGATTTCTGGCTTGTTTAAGGTAGTTAAAAAAGCGTATAAGGTCGTGGTTTTACCAGAACCTGTCGGGCCAGTGGTCAGAATCATGCCGTTTGGCCGGCGAACCTGCTTCCGGATAATTTCCAGGGCTTTGCCCCGCATGCCAAGGTCGTCGATTTTCAAACCCAGGGCCGATGACATTAAAAGTCGCATGACCGCGCTTTCGCCAAAAGCCGTCGGCAGGGTGGAAACGCGGACATCAATAGTTTCTTTTTCTAAATAAATGGTAAGGCGGCCATCCTGCGGCTTTTCAATAATGTTTAATTTCAAATGGGCCAAAAGCTTGATGCGGGAAATAATTTTTTTCCAGTCCTCCACCGGCAGATGAGCAATTTCGTGAAGTACGCCGTCAATCCTGTAGCGGATCATAACTTCTTTTTCTTCGGCTTCAATATGAATGTCAGAGGAGCGGGAAATAATAGCACCAGCGATTAAGAGAGTAATGACCTGGGTCAGAGAAACCTCTTTTAATTTTTCATCAATATCGTGGATGGTTTTCAAATTCTGCTTGAAGTTTATTATATCCTCCGGACTGATTTGCACTCCGGCCGTAAATTTTTTAATTTTGGGCACGGCCGCGTAAAGTTTGACCGCCAAATCGAAACTGTGTTCGGAAATCAAATAGGGGACAATGCTGACTTTGGCGTCAGCCGTAAGGTTTTCCATAAAATTAATTACCTGGTCATTGGCCGGATCAACAGCGCCAATACGAACCTCGTTGCCCTCCCGAAAAAAAGCAATGACTTTTAAATCCCGCGCCACGCCTTCCTGGATCATGACCAAAATTTCTGGCGCAATGGGAAAGCCCTTCAAATTAATGTAACCAAGGCGCAACTCATCGGCGTGGCGCTGCACGGCCCGCTCCTGATCCTTAATGCCGATCTCAACCATTTTTTCCTTAAATTTTTCCTGCGCCTCTTCAGGCGCGACCTGCAAATGCTGTTTTGAAGACATAACTAATAACAGTATAGCCTGAATTCAGCTGAACTTAAAGCTAAAAACTATTTATTCCCCAGCATTTCCAGGCCCAGACGCAGCTGGGCCTCGGCATCGCTTAAGGTCCCTTCTGCCAAATGCCATGACAAATCATGGGCCGTACCCTGGGGCTGCAGGCTGGCAAAAATTTTTAGGCCATTTACAGACAAATGGGTTTGAGCCAGAATTGTCACCCCGCCTTTGGGTTCTTCGTAAATTACAGCAGTAATCATGGCCTTGGGCGTGTTGACAATCAGCTCATCTAAAACTCCGGGCAGGGAAATGGGCGTGGCGCCGGCGCGTTCAAAATCCGCCCGATTCAAAACCGCCCAGACTAATTTGCCGTCTTCGGTTGCCCTAAGCCTGGCCAAGGCCCGGCCCCATAATTTTAAGACTGACAAGGATTTAGCTTGAAACAAATGCTTAATAATTTCTTCTCGCCTAGCACCGGCCGCCATTAGTTCTGAAGCTAGATTCAGGGATTTTGGCGTAACTGTTGAGCTCTGAAAACTTTTGGTTTTGGCAATCATACCAGCCAGCAAGGCCGTGGCCACGTCACTATTCACAATGTTCGGATCAATTTCTTTGATTAAACCCGCCACAATCTCCGAAACCGAGGTGGCCACCAAGTCTACCACATTCACCTGGCCAAAATGCTCGTTAGCCGGGCTGTGGTCTATATTAATAACCGGGGTGGCGTAAAAAAATTCCGTGTTCTGTTCAAACAGACTGCCCATGTGATCCAGGTCCTGGCAATCCAAAGTTATAACGCAATCAAATTCCGGCTGACTGGTGCTGGTGGAAATATCCGCGTGCTGATAAAATCCGGCTTTAGGCGTTAAATAAATGTTTAACTTATTGTCTTCGGTGCTGTAAGAAAGTTCAGAAATCGGTGCTTTTTTAAGATCCACTGAAATCACAAACTTTTTTAAATTGGCCAGATTTGTGGCAATCTCCCCGCTTTTTGGCAAAAAGCCGTGGCTTTCCGGCAGTTCCTGGTCAGAGCCAACCACCCGCACGGTCTTACCCAAATTGCCTAAAACTAAATGCAGGGCCACGCCACTGGAAATGGCGTCAGTGGAAAGCACCCGCGGCAAACAGACCAAAATATTCTTGGCTTTTTTCAGCAATTCCGCGGCTTGTTTTAAACTGTCTTCGGACATAAACAATAATCAAGATTTTGGGGGTAGTCAATGAATTTACAACGCCACGAATAGTTCGTCAAGGCAAGATAAATCCGGGCAAAAAATTTTTGTTTTAATTGGTTGAATGATAAAATCTAGGTGCTTATGCCCAAAAGCTTTTTAATCAAAAACCAATCTGAATTAAAAAATATTGCTAAACAAGTTTTGACTAAAAAGCCTAAATTACTTGCCCTGACCGGGCCTTTAGGCGCTGGCAAAACCACTTTAGCCCGGGTAATTGGCAAACAACTAGGAATTAAACAGGTTTTGACCAGTCCGACTTTTGTGCTGGAGCAGGTTTATCAATTACCAAAAAATTCTCATTATCAATATTTGATTCATGTAGATTGCTACCGAATGAAAAGCCGTGCTGAATTGCCAGCTTTGGATCTGGAGCATTGGCTGTCCCAAGAAAAAACCCTGGTTATTATTGAATGGGCGGACAAAATAAAAAGTTGGCTTAACAAGTTTAAACCAACTTGGATTAAAATTGAGGTGAAGGACAAAACTCGAAAAATTACCCTTTAATCATGCTGGGCTTATCTGCTCTTAAACTCCGGGCTCTTTCGCCCCCTAGCCCCAAACTCCTTTGCTCCCGGCCCCCTAGCCCCTCGAAGCTAAGGTTGTAATTGTTGGATTGGCAGCCGGGGAGCCGCTTGTTTCGGCTTCGGCTTTATTCATGCCAACTAAATCCTCAACAGTCATTTTTTCAGCAGTAACGCTGATTACCTGGGTTGCGGACACCAATAAAACGCGCCGACTAAAAACCGAGCCCTGCCTGATTTCATACTGAAGAATGCCGTGCGTTTCCGGATCAAAAATTATTCCCACAACATGGCCCAGCTTAACGCCGGCAAGTGTTACAACCGGAAGATTTTTTAATTGTTCCCAACTCATCCGCATAAATTAGGGTTTTGGCAAAACCTCCGGGACATTATTCGCCATTTTTGGTTTGTGCCATTTAAAATAATAATACTGCTGGGCCACCTGGAATAAAGTCGAGACTACCCAATATAAGGACAAGCCGGCGGGGAATTGATAGCCAAATATCACGGTCATGGCCGGCAACAAATAAGTCATCTGCTTGCTCATGATAGCCGTTACTTGTTCATCTTTTGAGCCATCAGCCTTAACGCCCGCGACTTTAGGCGGTTGTCTGCTCATCATCATCTTGGATTGCCAGAATTGGGCTGCACCGGCCAATATCGCCAAAACCACATTATGCTTGGCAGTCAGATTCAAAAAGTCCAAAAAGGTGGTGCTGACCTGGGTATGTTCAAAAAAGGAGCGCAAAAAAGGATAAAGATGCGACAATTGATCGCCATTAAACAGGTGGGTGGTGGGGTCAATATTAATCCCCGAAAAAAACACCCGATATAAAGCAAAAAGTATCGGCAGTTGCAAAAGCAGGGGCAAGCAGGAGGAAAAAGGATTGACTTTGTTGTTTTTATAAAATGCCATTGTCTGTCTGGATAGCTCTTCTTTGTTGTCCTTATATTTGGCCTGTAATTCTTTCAGTTTTGGCTGGATTTCCTGCATTTTCTGCTGATTATGAATGGCGGAAAGCGAGGGCCAAAATAAAAGACCTTTAATAAGCAAGGTTAACAAAATAATGGCAATGCCCAAATCATGACCAGGTATGTATTTTTGCAAAAACATTAAGCCGTTGAACAGGGGATTATATAAGATGACAACAAAAATATGCATAAATTAAGCTTCGAAATTATTAATAGTGTTTTTAGTCCTGGCTGAATCAGCCGGCTCGCCCGGGCAGGGATCATGACCGCCCGCATTAAATGGATTACAGCGCATCAGCCTTTTAAAAGCCAGCCAGCCGCCGTGCATTAACCCGAATCTCTCAATGGCCTGAATAGCGTAAGTCGAGCAAGTCGGCTGAAAACGGCAGGCGCCAAGCAGTCTGCGGGCTCTCACCCAGCTGTGGTCTGGTGAAAGCGTAAGCTGGTAAAGTCGCAAAATTTTAATGGCGGCGCGTTGAGCGGAAGTTTCCATAGTTTAGCCACAAACGGTTAAGGGAATTATCAAAATTTTTTTGTTTAAATTCAGCTTGGGAGTTTACTCTGATAATAATATCCAGGGGCCGGGGTTGCGATTTTAGATACTTAGGCAACAGGGCCTGGATTTGACGCCGGATTTTGTTTCTTTCGTGAGCTTTTTTAGCAATCTTTTTTGAGATGATTACGCAGGCCCGACTGTTTGGCTTGGGGTTGGGCGAAAAAATCAGCTGTAAATTTTCATCCCGCCTTTTTTGGCCAAACCGCAAAACCTTCCGAATGTCTTTTTCCTGATGCAGTCTTTGAAATCTTGGCAGCACTTTAATCCGCGCTTAAAGGGCAATTCTTTTTCTACCCTTGCGCCTTCTGGCTTTTAAAACCTTTCGGCCGGCAGGCTTGCTTTTCCTGGCTAAAAACCCGTGAACCCTGCTGTGTCGACGCTTTTTTGGTTGATAAGTTCGCTTTGGCATATGTTTATTAAATACGAAATTCGCAAAGTAGGCAAAGTTTACCACTTTGAAAGATAAAAACAAAGCCTGTTTTGGGCTTTATGATTATCCATATTTAATCCACACCTTATGCCCTAACTATGCACTTTCTGCCTATTTTTCCCCAGGTGTGAATATGGTATTCTAAAAACCCATTATTTTAGTCATTTCTACCATGCTGAAACTGCCAAATGATAGGCTTTGGCAAGCCACCCTAGGCGAACTTGAGTTGAAAATTAGCAAGGCTAGTTTTACAACCTGGTTCAAAAATACCTTTATCAGTCAAATAGACGGCAATAAGGCTGTTGTTGGTGTGCCCAATGCTTTTGCCAAAGCCTGGCTAGAAGGTAAGTACCACAACTTTATAATCGAAACCATAAAAAGTCTGACGGAAAATGAAATTTTGCAGGTCGAATATAAAGTTGAAAGTTTTAATTTAAAAGCCCAGCCAGAAAATCAGTTACCGCAGGCCACTGTCGCGGAAAGCGAGCAAAAAGCTGAAGAAAAAAATCGAACCTCAAAAACAACCGGCCTTAATCCGCGTTACACTTTTGATAATTTTATCGTGGGTAAGGGCAATGAGCTGGCCCAGGCCGCGGCCATGGCTTGCGCGGAAAAACCCGGCGGCGTTTATAATCCGCTTTTTATTTATGGCGGCACTGGCTTAGGCAAAACTCATTTGATGCAGGCCATTGGCCATGGCGTGCAAAAAAATCGCCCCAAGGCCAAGGTTTTGTATGTTTCCAGCGAGGCTTTTACTAATGAGTTTATCCAGGCGATCTTCAAAGGCTCCATGACGGCTTTCCGCGACCGCTGGCGTTCAGTGGACGTGCTTTTGGTTGACGATGTGCAGTTTTTGGCCGGTAAAGAAGGCACGCAGGAAGAATTTTTTCATACTTTCAACGCCCTTTATCAGGCGAATAAGCAAATTATTTTGTCGTCAGACCGGCCGCCCAAGGCAATCGCCGCGTTAGAGGCTAGGTTGCTGTCACGATTTGAGTGGGGCATGATTGCGGACATACTAGAGCCAGACCTAGAAACCAGAATTGCCATTTTGCGGGCCAAATGCAAGGAAAAAGTCTGCGGCCTGGATGATGAATGCCTTAATTTTATCGCCAATGTAATCCAGGACAACATCCGCGAACTGGAGGGCGCCCTGAACCGGATAATGGCCACGCATAATTTAAGCAAAAAGCCTATTACATTGGAGTCAATCAAGGAAATCCTTTCCTCGGTAAGCCAGGCTGCTAATGCCAAACGGCGGAATGCAGTTACGCCAAAACAAATAATTGCTACTGTCTGTCAGTTTTTTGATGTAAAGGTTACCGAGGTGCTTGGACAGAGCCGAAAATCCGAGCTGGTAAAACCCAGACAAATGATTATGTTTCTGATGCGGGAAGAAATCAGCGCCTCTTTCCCGGCAATCGGCGAAGAATTGGGTGGCCGTGATCATTCCACGGCCATGCACGCGGTTGATAAAATTAACAAACAATCCAAGGCCGACCCGAAAATGCAACAGGATATAAAATTAATCCGCCAACGGCTTTATGCCTGACTTAAATCTTGTGGAAGGGTTGTTGGTAAAAACATTTTCTGTGTGGGCTAAGTTGTGTTAATTAAGTTGACATATTTTTCAAAAATTTTTTCTTCTAATTCTTTTCAACCACCCACAAAAAATCATCCACAACATACATATGGACAATAACCAAAAAATCACCAAAGAAATCAAACTAATTATCCCTTATCCACTTATCAACAGTTACTACTAATCCTTCTTATTTAATATATTAATATTTAAATCTTATGAAGTTTATTTGCACCCAAGAAAATTTAGCCAGGGGATTAAGTGTGGTGGGTCACATCGCCGGCCGCTCAACCACCCTGCCGATTTTAAAAAATGTTTTAATTAAAGCCGGAACCGAAGGGATTTTTTTGGCTACGACAAACCTGGAAATCGGCATTACCACCCAAGTCAGGGGCAGGGTGGAAAAACCAGGAGAATTTACGGTCCAGGCTAGGGTGATTCTGGATTATTTAAATCTCTTGCCACCTAGTAATGTTACTTTTGAGCTAATTAATGGCGAGTTGGTAATTTCCGGTGCGGGCTCTAAGACTATATTAAAAGGTCTACCAGCCGAAGATTTTCCGGTAATTCCAAAAATTCAGGATGGCATCAGGCTGGCCTTGCCAGCCAAAACTCTTAAGGGCTTATTAAGTCAAACCGCCTTTGCTGTGGCCTCAGATGAGGCCAGGCCGGAAATTAACGGGGTATTATTTCATTTGAAAGATCAGGATTTAATCTTGGCCGCCACCGACAGCTACCGGTTATCAGAAGCCAAAACCAAACTGACTACCACCAAAGAAGAACAAAAGGTTATTGTGCCAAACCGAACACTTTTTGAATGGTTGAGAATCGCGCCAGAGGAGGGCGAAGTTTCGGTAACCATTAGCGACAACCAAATCAGCCTGA
>PEXW01000019.1 GCA_002774575.1 Candidatus Kerfeldbacteria bacterium CG08_land_8_20_14_0_20_43_14 | reverse complement strand
GCCCACCCCAGGCTATAAAGGTTCTGGCCGGAGCATTTTGAACGTAACTTTTAAGGCCAAGGCAGTTGGTACGGCAAAAATATCTTTTACTTCTGGATCGGTTCTGGCCAATGACGGGGAAGGCACGAACATAATTAAAACTTATGGCAGTTCAACTTTTACCATTTCCGCGGCCACCCCGACCAATACTGCGCCAGAACCTGAACCAACTGAACCGACCCAACCCAGCATTGTAACGCCAACCATAAAATCCTCCACTCATCCTGACCAAAATGCCTGGTACAACAAAGCCGATATTGCCCTGACCTGGACCAGGCCCAATAATATTCAGGGTGTAAGTTATATTTTAGATCAGGAAGCTTCAACCATTCCGGACGAAGCTTTGGAAACCAACACTGGCAGCCAGAATTTCCAGCAGACCGCGGACGGAAGTTGGTATTTTCACCTTCGGGCCAAATACGCCAACGGCTGGTCAGGCACGGCGAATTATCGGATTCAAATTGATACCCGGCCGCCGGAAAATTTCAGCCCGCAGATTTCCAGAGAGGGCGGAACCGGCAACCCGAATGTCGTCATAATTTTTTCCACCACGGATTCTTTAAGCGGCATCGCGGGCTATGCCATTGCTTATGACGCCAATAATTTCACGCCAGCCACCAGCCCCTTGACTTTAAAAAATCAGAAAGCCGGATTGCACCAGTATACCATTCGGGCGACTGATAAAGCTGGAAACAGCCGCGACGCTATTGGTCAGTTTAATGTGGAAGGCAGTCCGGCGCCCAGAATCACTTCAGTGCCAAAAACCGTAACTTTGTTCGCGGATATTCCGATTGAAGGGCTTTCTGTTAAAGGCGATGCCGTGGTTTTGTTGGTTGACGGCAAAGAAGTCGGCAGGTTTTTAAGCGATAATAATCAAATTGATTCCAAGTCCGGCGTGGCAGTGCCTGAAGGTTTGATTTTATGGCGTTTTGTAATCAAGCCGTTTTTGACTCCGGGCGATCATCAGCTGACTGCTTATGCCATAAACAAATTTGAGATTGAAAGCCCCACAAGCGTTCCGGTTACTTTCAAAACCCTTGGTTCAGTGGTTCAGATTTTTGGATTTTACATTTCCACCTGGGGTTTGATAATTTCCCTGCTTTTGATTATTTTCATCCTGCTCCTGCTTTTATTGATTTTATATGAACGTTATCGCCACTGGCGCAGACAGCAATCTTTTGATCTGGACAAAGCTGAAGAGGAAATCAATATGGAGATTGAAAAACTCCAGGACAGTCTGGAGCAAGATGTGGGCGGAGCAATCAGGACGGCCATTAAGGAAAAATCCGTCCAGGCCGCGACACACCAACAGATAAAAAATGACTTAATTCAAGTCCGAAGCCGGATTGATGATTTATTGGAAAAGCAAATCAAGCGGAAAAGGCGGAAAAGGAAATAGGCTAAAAAATAAATTATCTAAAAAACCATCTATAAAACGGTGGTTTTTAATTGTCACGAATTCTAACCCCCTCCTTTATAGGAGAGGGGGTTTTCGTCATTTAATAAACAGGAAAGCCACCTTAAATCTAAGGGCGGCTTTTGAAAATGCTATCCAGGGAAACGGCCTTGGGCCTTGATGTATTTTTGATGGGTGGTTATGCCATCCTCACTAACCAAAGGTTTAAATGACCTCGATTCAGTTTTTCTGGCTTTTGGCGATTTTCGCTCTTTAAACATTAGCGAAAGAAGTTGGTATAGAGCCAAAACCATAAGAACAAAAAGGAAAATAAAGACTATTAGTTTGACAATCTCCTCTTGTTCCGAACTAGTTTGGTAGTCAATATCGCCGTAGCCGAATAATAAATTAATCATAAAGAGCATTTTTACCCTCCTAATTATTGTGTCGGCCCCGCACCACTTTCTAAGTAAACATTAAACTTATAATCAAAGATATTTATTTTCGCCAAACATCCTTTTTAATAATAAATTCTTTGAATAGAAAGTGGTGCGGGGTTTGACTTTTTTGTCTTTTTGCGCTATAATTAAAACACAAAAATAAAAAATAAACAATAAAAACCATGCAAGCTGTTAAAACCCCACAGAAAAGTATTCGCGTCGCCATAATTTGGCTGGCTTTTTTTGCAATTTTAGCCGGAGTTTTGGCTGCCAGTTTTGGGCCAAAGAATACTGAAGAAAAATTAAGCGCTGTAGATAATACCAGTTTATCGTCTGAATAAAATAGCTGATTTGTAAAGGTTTTTCCCTCAAACTTGCGAAGGTTGGGAGCTTTTGGTATAGTGTTTATGACAAGAGCATAACTTAGTCTTTGAAGCGCTTGTTTTTTATTTTTAGGCTTATTTTCAGAGAAAATGAAGAAAGAAGAGCAAAAAAAGACAAATACTGACAGATCCCGTTTGGCCTTTCTATCAGATGTAAAAACCCGGCTGGTCAAAGAGTATAATTCGATTTCTGCCAGAATCGGCTCCATGATCAGTAAAGGCAAGGGCTTATGGGAAGAGCACGGGACAAAAGACGAAGAGAATGCGGCTGAAGTAAATGAATACCAGAACCGGCTAGCTTTGGAAAAAAATCTAGAAAAGGCTAAAGGCGAAATTGAAGAGGCCATAAAAAAAGTCGAGGCCGGAACTTATGGAGTTTGCCAGGAATGCGGTAAGCCAATCGAAGCTGAAAGGCTGAAAGTCCTGCCGTCGGCCACTTCCTGCATTGCCTGCATAAAAAATTCTCGGCAGAAATAATTTTATGCCAAGAAATTTTTGGTACGCCACGCTTGCCGGCTTGATTTTGTTTGTTTTGGACAGGATCAGCAGAACATTGGCTTTTCACTGGGGGAATAAAGAAATAATCCCTCGGCTTATTAAAAGCCTGCCAACTGAAAATTTTGGCGTGGCTTTGGGCATAAATCTGCCCAATGGCCGCATAAGCACAATAGTCATCAGCCTGGTTTTATTATTAGTAGTGGTAGCCCTGGCTTTTCAGGCTTACAAAACCAAAAATTTTTATGTCTGGCTTTCTACAAATTTAATTTTTCTGGGCGCGTTTTCGAACTTGCTGGACAGAATTTTCTACGGCAGTGTCAGGGATTTTTTAAAATTTTCTTTTTGGCCGACCACCAACAATTTGGGTGATCTGATGGTTCTGGTCGGAGCGATATTATTAATCATTACTTTTCACACAAATTCTCATAAACTAAAAAAACTATAATTGGTAATTGCCGCCGTTGATTTTCTTGAAAGGAGAAAAATCCACGGCGAGATATAAAAATGTCTACCATGATTTTGTCCGCCACCACTGTTGGCATAGACGGGAAAGCCGTCAAAGTTGAAGCTGACACCCAAGGGGGTTTGCCGAATTTTATGGTGGTCGGCCTGCCAGACGCGGCAGTGCAGGAAGCCAGAGAAAGGGTCAGGTCAGCCATCAAAGGCGCGGGTTTTGAATTTCCCCGCGGCAAAATCACGGTTAACTTGGCGCCGGCCGACCTGAAAAAAGCCGGTCCTGGTTTCGACTTGCCAATTGCCGTGGCTTTATTGGTTCAAACTGACCAGCTGGCAGGCGAACTTTGCCAGAATATTTATTTTATCGGCGAACTTGGTTTGGATGGAAGTTTGCGCGCAGTCAAAGGAACATTATCTTTGGCCAAGGTCGCCAAAGAAGTCGGAGCGGATTATTGCGTTGTGCCAAACGCTAACGGGGCTGAAGCAGCTTTGGTGGAAGGGTTGAAAATAATCGCCCCCAAATCCTTGCAAGAATTGATCGCCCATCTGACCAAAGTTAAAGTTTTGGATCCGGTTTCTGGCTCTGCGCCAAAGCGGGTTAATTACGAAGCCCTGGATTTTTCTTATATTCGCGGTCAGGCCCAGGCTAAGAGAGCCATGGAAATCGCGGCTGCCGGCGGCCATAATGTTTTGCTTATCGGCCCTCCGGGCAGCGGCAAAACCATGTTGGCCAGAAGCCTGCCTTCAATTTTGCCAGAATTAAGCTATGAAGAAGCCCTCGAAGTAACAACAATTCACAGCGTTGGCGGTATTTTGCCGGCTGACGCGCCTTTGCAATTGACGCGGCCGTTTCGGTCTCCGCACCACACCACCTCGACCGTAGCCTTGGTTGGAGGCGGATCAATTCCCAAGCCAGGCGAAGTTTCTCTGGCTCATTGCGGAGTTTTATATTTAGATGAATTGCCGGAATTTCCCAGGCAGGCTTTGGAAGCTTTGCGCCAGCCATTGGAAGACGGCATTGTTACGGTTTCCAGAGCCGCGCAAACCGTAAAATTTCCCGCAGTCTTTACTTTGGTGGCCAGCCAGAATCCCTGTCCCTGCGGCTTTCGCGGCGATTTAAAAAGAAGCTGTATTTGCAGTCCGGCAAATTTGATTCGTTATGAAAGAAAAATTTCCGGGCCTTTGCTGGACAGGATTGATTTACACATCCAGGTTGCCAGGCAGGATTTTAAAACTTTAAGAATTGACGGCGAAAAAGCCGAAACTTCCCAGAACATCCGCAGGCGGGTTTTACGGGCCAGGAAAATTCAGCAAAAAAGGTTTAAAAAAGAAAAAATTTCAGCCAATGCCCAGATGCACCCGAAATTGGTTACTAAGCATTGCCAATTGGAAGACTCCAGCCAGGCATTGCTTCAGCAGGCAGTGGACCAGATGCATTTGTCTGCCAGAGGCTATATTCGCGTGCTAAAGGTCGCCAGAACAATCGCGGACTTGGATCAGTCAGAAAAAATTTTACTCAAGCATGTGGCCGAGGCTTTGCAATACCGGAACCAGCCGGAGTTTAATTAGCAGTTAACGGAAATTCGATATTTGTCGGCAGAAATTCGGGTATACCTAGTCAAATGGAACA
>PEXW01000023.1 GCA_002774575.1 Candidatus Kerfeldbacteria bacterium CG08_land_8_20_14_0_20_43_14 | reverse complement strand
CAGCCATTAAGTGTGATTATAATGGCGATGGGACTTTTGATGAGGATTGTGCTGTCAGCACTTATAGGATTGAAGCTAATGGCTCGATTACAGGACTACAAATGAGCGGTACTAGTTATTCAAATCCAGGAGCAACTTCCAACTTTAGCGGGACAGGTCAGCCATTCGGCGGATTTATTGATAGCGATGGTTTCTTTGTTCGAAGTCGCGGTGATTCACAAATAACCTATCCTTCAATTTCTGACAGCACGGTTATTTACCGAAATGCTTTAGGCAAGCTGGATTTGGCTGGCTTAATCGGGTTTGTCAACGAAGGGAGTAATTTACAATATCTCGATGGTTCTCCGGCGAAAACCGTGAAAATCGGTCAAAATCGTTTTGGCAACACGCTTCTTGAAACCAGCGCAACAATTCTTCCAACAGGTTTAACAACTACTGACGAATGGACTACCTCGCTTTTGCAAGGTTTAAAATTTTCCACCACCAATGATTCACAATGGGCGATTAATGTCCCGCCTTTGCAAAGACTAAATAGTCAAGTCATTCATGTCAGCGGTAATTTAACCGTAGACGGTGGCACGGGGAAATTGTCAGTTCTAGATAGGGATGCTCAAACATTAACCGTAGATAGCGGTGCCTTTCCCAGGCCTTCTGCTCAATACGGTACAGACCCCGCTTATACTCAACCAACTTGCGCTGGTTGTGCTTTAGTCATTGATCCGGGGGGGACTAATGAAGAGTATGTTTCTTATACTTCTTATAATTCGGCAACTAAAGTATTTTCAGGCGTAAATACTATAACTGGAGTTAAAGATCATTCATCAGGAAATCCTGTGGTTCGCTCCACCTGGCGTTTGCCATATTTTGCCACAGAACCAAAAGCCCAAACCACCACGATTATAGTGGACGGAAACCTGCAAATTAATTATAATATAATTGGTTCTCAACCGAGCACTCCGTTAAAAATTCGTGATGTGCCGACAATCGCTTTTATTGTGAAAGGCGATGTAACTATCGATCCAGCTGTGAACAAATTGACTGGTGCGTATATAGTCATGGGCACAAACGATACAGTTGGCGGAAGTTTCAGCACAGGCAATGACCGCAGTTCCTGCCCTGCCGGCACTGGTACGGAGGTCAGATGCAATCCTTTGGTCTTGGACGGACTGGTCATGGCCAGGCAATTCAATTTAGAAAGATACGGTTCAAAGGATTTGTCCTTGCCAGGAGAGCAGATTCGCTATGACACCAGGTTATTTTTAAACCCGCCGCCCGGTTTGGAAGATGTCAGCAAAGCCCTGTCTAATCCGGTTCGCGCCCAACCTTAAAATATGTCTATTTTTTCCTCAAAACAAAGCTATTTGGGAATAGATATCGGCGGTTCAGCCATTAAGCTGGCCGAGATAAAATCCGTGAATAACCGGCCGACTTTGGTTACTTACGGTTTCGCGGAAAAAAGAAGTGATCTTTTAAAAAGCACGGTCGGCGAAGAAATGCGGGCTATTGTCAGCGCCATCAAGCAGGTGGCGGAGGCGGCCAAAATCAGCTCCAGGCTGGTGGTCAGCGCCCTGCCGAGCTTCACGGTGTTCAGCTCCATAATTTCCCTGCCGCAAATGTCCAAAAAAGAATTAATGTCGGCCGTGAAATGGGAAGCCAAAAAATTCGTGCCCATGCCGGTGGAAGAAATGATTTTGGACTGGGAGGTTCTGAAAGAAGATTCTCTGGCCGCTAAAGTGGCCGGGGTGAATGCCCAAAGCGCGGGCACAAAAGATACTAATCTGCCTTCGCCAGAAGTGGCAGGTAAAACCGGAGCTAAGGATGTTAAAGTTTTGCTGACGGCCGCGCCAAAAAATTTAGTTCAAAAATACATGGAAATTTTCAAAGCAGCGGATTTGCAATTAGTCGCTTTGGAAACCGAGGCTTTTTCTTTGGAAAGGTCGTTAATCGGCCATGATAAAGCGCCGATTATGATCGTGGATATCGGCGCCGTGGCTTCGGATATCGTGGTTTTCAGCGAAGGCATACCAATGCTGACCAGATCGATTGATGTAGGCGGCGACACCATAACCAAAACTATTGCCAGCACCCTGCGGGTTACTCCGGAAAGAGCCGAGCAATTTAAACGGGACTTTTTCATTTCCACCCAAGGCACCACTGACAGTAATATCCCCAAAGCCATTGAGTTCGTGGTTAATTCCATTACCAATGAAATCCGCTATGTTTTGAATCTTTACCAAAACCAGGGAACGGGCAGGAATATTGAAAAAATTATTCTTTCGGGCGGATCAGCTTATCTGACCAATCTGCCGGAATACTTTACTAAGCTTTTGAATATCCGCACTTACATCGGTGATCCCTGGGCCAGAGTTTCTTATCCAATGGAATTAAAACCGGTCTGGAATGAAATCGGGCCGAGATTTGCCGTGGCAGTGGGCCTGGCTTTAAGACAACTAGGCGGTTAATTTTATGGAATCACAAATAAATTTATTGCCGGAAAAAGACAAGCAATTAAAGCGCGAAACCAAGCCCAAAGCGCCGATTATTGAAATGACCGAGCCCAAAGACAGGGTTTTTTCCGAAAGAGTGGTCAGAACCGGCGGAGTGATTGAATTTTTCAAAAAGTTATTCGGTTCAAAATCGGAAATTAAACTGAAGACAAAACCCAAAGACCAGCCAATAGTAACTAAGGTATTGTCGCCTAAATCAAACGTGCCAGTCGGGCCGGTAACCAAAATTGAAGCTATGGCGAGCCGGGTTGCTCCAGCTCCGCCTCCAACGCCTGCGAAAGTTCAGCTGCCAAAATTGGCAGAGCATCCCAACATTGGTTTTTTTCACAGATTTTTAAATAAAATTGAAGGCATATCAGCGAAACACCCGGCACAGCCGATTAAGCAGACAAAGCCGGCTGAACCGCAAAAAAATATTTTACCGACCAAAAGCCTTAAGCTGTCTTGGTCAGCCCCGCCGTCAGTAATTCCGGCACAAAAGGTCATCAGCCCAGAGTCGAAACCGGTTATTCCGCCACCTCCAGCCCCACCTCCGCCAGTCAAACCAGCTGTTCCTCTTCCGCAAATTCCAGTTGTCAAACCAGTTGTCAAAAAAGAAGAAAAAAGCCCTGAAGCCAAATCCCAACCTTCAAAAACTTCTAAACCAGAACCGATTTTCGGTTCAGGCTTGAATGTGAATTTGGTGCCGGAAGAATATCAGCCGAAAAGCGGGCCCAAAGCCAGGGTATTTATTGATTTATCAATTCTAATCCCGATTTTTGTTATTGCCGCTCTTTCTATCGGGCTGTTTTTATACAAAAATAATATCCAGCAAAAAATATCCTTAATAGATAATGAATATAACACCATCAGCACGCAGATTGCATCCTTAACTACCGGTACTTTAAGCTATGCCCAGGTCCTTCAGCAGAAAACCAGTGATGTCAACCGGGTTTTGAATCAGCATATTTACTGGGATAATTTTTTCCAAAGACTGGAAAAATACACTCTGCCTTCGGTTACATACAGCAATATGACCGTGGATGTCGGCGGCAGCGTCAGCCTTTCGGCCGTGGGCAAAAGTTTTAATGATGTGGGCAACCAGCTTTTAATTTTCAAACAAGCCCAGGATTTTGTGACTGATGTAACAATTAGCTCGGCGACAAAATCTGCCTCAACCACCGCGCCCAGCGACACGCCGCCAGGCCAACAAACCGCGCAGCCAGCTCCGGAGATCGTTACTTTTTCAATCGCTTTAAAAGTTAAGCCAGACATCTTTTTGAAGACCGGTAAATAATATTGAATAAAGAAATGAAATTTGATTCCAAAAAAATTACCAACTTTTTTTCCCAGCACTTGCCGGGTATTGGGATTGCTGTAGGAATTTTGATATTGATTTTTGGCGCGTTTTGGTTTGTCATTCCGCAGTACCGTGAGGCTAAACAGCTTGGCGGTCTGAATTTTTCCCAGAAGCAAAGCCAGTTGGAAAGCGATAAGGATTATTTGAGTAAATTATTGGTTTTGCGAAAGGGCCTGAATAACATTCCACAGGAGAATATTGAGCGAATCTCTTTGATTATTCCCAAAGGCAAGGACATTCCGGGCATTTTCAAACAGATGGAAAAATTCGCCAAAGAAGTGAATATGAGTCTGCTTTCCGTCTCCGTGGCTGACGGCGGGGTTGTGGCATCAAGCACCAGGACGGATTCCACGGCTGGCGCGGCCGCTTCAAAAATAAAAACCTTGTCGGTTTCCGTGGTACTGGGCGGATCCATGAATTATCCGCTGATGAAAAATTTTTTGCTGACCCTGTCTAGACAAGCGCCTTTGTTGGATTTAACCAGTATTACTTATTCGCCTAATACCGCGGCCGCGCCTACCAGCTACAATTTCAGCTTCCGGTCGTATTATTTTGAATAAAGTTTATGTTAGTTCAGAAACAAACTTCTAAAAAAATCAGAAACATGCTGCTAGTCGGCGGAATTCTGCTGGCCGCCATTCTGATTTATCTCATTTACCAAAAATTTTCCAGCACTACCGGAACCGAACTAAGCGGGATTCAGAATCCTAACCGGCCAGTTCTGCCTAAAGATTATGGTCAGACGCTTTTTAATGATCCGAGATTTTTTGATTTGTCCGCTTTAGCCGGAACTGATTTAGTTCAACAGGCGGAAGTGAAGACACCTTCTTCGTCCATACCAGCGCCAGAAAAATTTCAGGTCTTTGACATGCAATCAGGCAGTAGCCTACTTTTTACCTGGGAAAAACCCGTGGATCTTCAGACTGCTACGGCAGTCAGGATAACTAAGCTGGCCGGGGAATCAGCGGAAAATTTAGCAACTTTAAAACCCGAAGTCACAAAATTCGCATATACCGATGCGACAAATAATCAAAAAATTACTTATCAGGCTTATTACATTCAGGAAAAGATAAACAGTTCCAGCTCGCAAATTTTGGGAACTGCCGGCCAGCTTGGCGGCCGGGTTCAAAT
>PEXW01000061.1 GCA_002774575.1 Candidatus Kerfeldbacteria bacterium CG08_land_8_20_14_0_20_43_14 | reverse complement strand
TATTGCTTTACGCTGCTGTAGAAACCAGGGGAACTTTATTGCCTGACCTCTGGCTTATTTTGTCTTTTGAAATACTGAAACTTGTCTATTTACTCATCACAGACTTCAGAGTGACGGTTAAAGCCCTTGCTGAAGCCAAGAAAATGTGGCATTCTGCAAGAACGTTCGCCAAACAGGAAAAACGAATTATCAAAGCAGTTGATTTGCGAAAAATATTTAAAGCATGAGTATAACCCCGGAAATATCAATAATAATTTTAAATTATAAAACCCGAGGTTTGCTTCGGCAGTGTTTGCGCGGCATTGCCAGTTCTGGCGATGCCATTCAGAAACAGATTATTGTGGTTGATAATTTTTCCGGAGACGGCAGTGTGGAAATGATTGAGGAGGAATTTCCAGAGGTTGTTTTGATCGCTTCGCCCGAAAATCGGGGCTTTGGGGCTGGCATGAATCTGGGCTTGAAAAGAGCGACTGGCCGTTACGCAATTTTGCTGAATACTGATGTGGCTATTATGGAGCAACCCTTTGATAAATTGGTGAAATTTATGGACCAGCACCCGCGGGTTGGTTTAGCCGGCCCAAAACTTTTGAATCCTGACGGGTCAGTCCAATATTCATGCTACAGGTTTCACAAATGGTACACGCCGATTTTGCGCCGGTCACCGCTTGGCACTTTGCCAAAACTCCGGAATCATTTAAAGCGTTTTTTAATGAAGGACTTTTCTCATCAGGAAAATTATCCGGTTGACTGGCTTTTAGGAGCTTTTTTAATCGTCAGGTTAAGCGCAATTAAAACAGTCGGCTTATTTGATGAAAGATTTTTTCTGTACTTTGAAGACGTAGATTGGTGCCGCAGATTTTGGTCTGTCGGCTGGGAAGTTAATTATGTGGCAGATGTTCAAGTGGTGCATTATCACAAAAGAGAATCCGCGGAAATCGCGGGTTTTTCCGGGATTTTTGCCTACCCCACCCGCCAGCATATCAAATCCTGGTTTAGGTATCTTTCAAAATATTCCGGAACAGAATTACCAATTAGACCAAATTAATTATGAATTTTTTAAGTAAAATAAAAAATTTTTTCAAACCCGATAAGGCTCAAAAGTTCAAACATATCCTTAAAAAAATCTGGGCTTATGCCTGGCCGCCACTGTTGGGAATTGTAGTCATAATTTTAGTCTTGGCGGGTTTGTACGGACCAAGTTTAAAAATCACTTATCAGGAAGCCATGGTCGGCAGAAAGGATTTGGAAGCAGCACAGAACAACATTGTCCGCCAGGAATTCAGCGATGCTCAAGTGAATTTGAAAACTGGTCAGGCGCATTTAGAATTAGCCCAGACAAAGCTTCAGAAGCTCAAATCTTTAAAAAAATTGCCTTACATCAAGAATCAGATTATTGCCGTGGATAATTTATTGTCTGCGGGTATTTCCACTATTTCCGGCATCAAACGGTTAAGTTCCTGGGCTGAAACAGTCATCAAGCCTTTTAAAGCCGGTAAAACTTTTAACCTGGGCGAATTAAAGCCTAAACAAAAAGATGCAATCTTAAAAGCTATTTATCAGGCCCAACCGGATTTGCAGGCTGCCAAGGCTTCGATTGATTTGGCCATGACCCAGCTGGATCAAATTCCAAAAAGCGGATTAATATCAAAAATCAATGATGCGGTAAAACCTTTTCTCGAACAATTGCCGCAGATTCAGGAAGGTATTGCCCAAGCCATTCCGGCCTCAAAAGTGATTCCAGGTTTGCTTGGCTATCCAAGCCAGCAGAACTATTTGTTTTTGCTGCAGAACAATTCTGAATTAAGACCTACCGGAGGGTTTATCGGTACTTATGGAATTATTAAAATAAAATCCGGCGAGGTCGTTTCATTCACCACTGATAATGTTTATAACCTGGACGATAAGGCAAAGAAACTTAATATCACGCCGCCGGCACCGTTAATACAATACAATAAAACCAAAAAATGGTTTTTTCGAGATTCAAATTGGTCGCCGAATTTTCCAACAGCGGCCCAAGAAGCTTTAAGTTTTTATCGCCGAGAGGGCGGTCCAGAAAGGAAAATTGACGGGGTAATTGCAGTAGACCCCGAAGTTTTTAAGAATTTATTGCGCCTGACCGGCCCGATTACCATTAATAAAAAAACTTTCACTTCAAACAATCTTGTTGACGAACTGCAATATCTGACAGGCTATGCTTATGTGAACAATATAAAAATTGACACCACTCAAAGGAAAAGCATAATTGGCGAACTGGGGCGGTCTATGATTGATAAGGTTTTGCATTTATCAAAAGATAAATACGGTAAGGCCTGGACAATTTTTAATGAAGCTGTTACGCAAAAGCACTTGTTGATTTGGGCAGCCAACAAAAGCCAGCAGGGGATATTAGAAAGTCTGCAATGGGCAGGTTCTGTGCAGAGTCCATCAGGCGATAATCTTATGGTAGTAGACGCCAACATCGCCAGTTTAAAAACCGACCCGGTCATTAAGAAAACCATCAGCTATGAATTAAACAAAGATAATGACCAATTAGTTGCGAATCTAACTTTAAAATATGAAAACACCGGTAAACTCACCTGGAAAACAACCCGCTATCGGACTTACACCAGGATTTATGTGCCTTTAGGCAGTAAGTTAATTTCCAGTGAAGGCGCCATGGTTGAATGCAATTCAAAAAAAACCGGTCAGGTGGAGACTTTTACAGAACTTGATCATACGGTTTTTGGAGTTTTTACCTGTACGGAAATGGGCGCGACTAAAGAGCTGAAATTAAAGTATCAGCTTTCTCCCAGGATTGCGGCCCAGCTTGAACAAGGCGACTATAATCTGTTAGTTCAAAAACAGCCAGGCACTTTAGCGACTAACTTTAATGTCAAAGTTGACTTGGGTGGTAAACTAACAAGCTCATTTAGCCTTGACAAAAGCGCGAAAATCCGTCAAAACTCCTTTACTGATACGACTAATTTAGAAATTAATCGCGAGTACTCTTTTAAGGTAGAAAATTAATATGGGATTTTTTGGCAAAAAATTAGGCATTGATCTGGGGACTACCAATACTTTGGTTCACATTCCCAATCGTGGCATTGTTTTGAATGAGCCTTCAGTGGTGGCTATTTCGGTTATAGATAAAAGAGTTTTGGCCGTTGGTTCAGAGGCTAAAGAAATGTTGGGCCGCACTCCCGATACTATCGTGGCTTCCCGGCCGTTAAAAGAGGGAGTAATTGCAGATTACAAAACGACTGAAGCCATGCTTAGATATTTTATCAATAAGGCCTTGAGCGGCGTTAGGTTTTTTCGGCCAGAAGTTATGATTGCCGTGCCAGCAGGGATAACCTCTACGGAAAGGCGCGCGGTTATTGACGCGACCATTCAAGCCGGCGCCAAGGCTGCTTATATTATCAAAGAGCCTATTGCCGCGGCAATCGGCGCCAACATCCCGATTGGTTCAGCTTCGGGACACATGATTATTGATATGGGCGGCGGCACTTCAGAAGTAGCGGTTATTTCTTTGGGTGGCATTGTGGCCAATACTTCAGTCAGAATCGGCGGAAATAAATTTGATGCCGCAATTCAAGAATACACCAGAAAAAAGCACAGCGTGGCAATAGGAGAAAGATCTGCTGAAGAATTAAAAATTCAAATTGGTTCGGCCTTGATATTGGAAGAGAAACTAAACATGGATGTAAAAGGCCGGGATATGGTGAGCGGTCTGCCGACTACCTTAAGAATGACTTCAGACGATGTGACTGCCGCAATTCAGAATGAGTTAATGGGCATTATCCAAGCCGTTAAATCAGTTTTGCAAAACACGCCGCCAGAACTTTCTGCCGATGTGATTGATAAAGGTATGGTTTTATCTGGCGGATCTGCTTTATTGAGAAATATGGACAAGCTGCTTTCCCAAGAAACAGGCGTACCAGCTTATGTGGCAGATGAGGCCTTGCTATGCGTGGCAAAAGGAACAGGAGTGGCTTTGGATAACCTGGATTCCTATAAACGCAGTATTTTGTCAGCTACTTAACCTATGCGAATCGGCATTGATGCTTCGCGGGCAAATCTGTTAAAAAAAACCGGAACTGAATGGTATGCCTTCCATTTAATCCGCGCCTTGTTTACAGCGCTAAAGCCGGAAGACGAGGTAATTTTATATTTGAAGGAAGAGCCTTTGTCAGATTGGGGCGCATTGCCTGAAAATTTCAAGTTTAAAATTCTGAAATGGCCGCCAAGATTTTTGTGGACCTTAATTCGTTTGTCTCTAGAAATGGTCATAAATCCAGTTGACCTGTTGTTTGTACCAGCCCACATAGTCCCGTTTTTTTGCCCTCAAAAAACCATAACCACGCTTCATGACATAGGTTTTGAGCATTCCAAAGAATTGTACGGCCAAAAAAGTATTGGCAAAAGCGGCTTACTTAAACATCTGCTGAATTTTCTGGTCAGGTTTTTTACTTTGGGCAAGTACGGGGCAAATGAATATGATTACCACCGTTTTTCAGCCAGGCTGGCTTTGAGCAAAAGCCAAAGGATTTTAACTGTTTCAGAATTTTCAAAGCAGGACATTATCCAAACTTATAAGATTAATCCGGGTAGAGTCAGTGTTGTGCCAAATGCCGTTGATTTTTCCAGGTTTAATGAAACAATCAGGGAAAATCCAAGTAAAATTGCAGAAATTCAGGCCAACTTGGATCTGGTCAGGCCTTATTTAATGGCTTTGGGACGGATAGAAAAAAAGAAAAATTCCCTGGGTTTAGTTAAAGCTTTCAAGATTTTGCGCCAGGACATTCAATTTAAGAATTATAAACTTTTACTAGTCGGCACTTTTGGACTTGGGTCAGAAGAAGTTTTTGAAAAAATCAAAGAATACAATCTAAGCGATCAGGTAATTTGTCCTGGTTGGATTAAGGCTGAATACTTGCCTTATGTTTTGGCCGGGGCTGAAGCATTTGTAATGCCTTCTTTTTTTGAAGGCTTTGGCGTGCCGGTTTT
>PEXW01000013.1 GCA_002774575.1 Candidatus Kerfeldbacteria bacterium CG08_land_8_20_14_0_20_43_14 | reverse complement strand
GTCTTTTGGCTTGAGTCTGATGTAATTAATCATTAAGTGTCGTCTAAGATATATTGTGCGACTCAACAAAACAAAGTAATATTAATAACAAAATAACCCCCTCTCGTGGTTGCATAGAGAAAGTATACTTTATTAAGAGGTATAGTCATGCAATGCATGGTGATGCGGCTAAAAATTAACCCCCTTCGCACTTGCTTCATGCTTGGGGGGGATTCTCGAAACAACGGTGTATGTCTGAAGTTTTAAACGCTCCAATATAAAAAATAAATTAATCAGGGAAGATAGTCAAGAGGATTTACTGGGATGCCATTTAACCTGACCTCAAAATGCAAATGCGCTCCGGTGGTAAGATTGCCTGCACCGGGTGTGCCTGGCAGTCCCCCGCTCAAGCCAATAATTTGACCCTTCTTAACATAAGTATCTTCAGCCACATTAATTTGACTGACATGGCCATAGACTGTGGCAACGCTGTTAGAATGCACTAGCATTATATAACTGTATCCAAATCCCCCATTCTTGGTTCTGGCCACATAGCCATCATCGGCTGCCGCGATTGAAGTACCTTGGCTGGCCGGAATATCAATGGCCGGGTGTTCAAAATATTTGCGATAGGGATAAGTTGGGTCATGAAAGTACGCACTAATGCCTTTGCCTGGGGATATTGGCCAGGCAAGCTGTACATCTCGGTTGCCAGTAAAAATTGTATTTTGGTCAGAGTTGTTAGTATTTTGCCCGCCTAACTTGGTCTTCAGTTTTTCCTGCAAGTTTCTGATGTCATAATCAGCCGTAAGTTGTTCCTGTTTTGCCTGTTCAAGCAGGTTACTGTAAGTCTGCTCGTTTGATTTTGTCTCATCTAAGATTTTGGCTTTATAGTCTTTTTGGTCGCCAAGACCCGCAACAGTGCCTTCCAGTTCTTTTTGCAAAGACTGCAATTCTAATTTTTGTCTTTCTCGCTCAACCCTTTCCCTTTCTAAATTGCTTTTTATTTGGCGGATTTCAGTCAAAGAATCAGAAACTTGGTTTTCTAATTTTGAAGTGGATCGAATGTCATTGATAATTTCTGAAAAAGAATCACGGGTAATCAGCATTTCCAGCTGGTCCCTTTGATCATAGCGGTTAATGGTTCTGACTAATTCTTCAAGATAAGATCTTTGCTTATCAATTTCTTTTTCTTTCTCTGAAATCGCTTTCTGGGTGGCGTTTATTTGCAGCTGTTTTTCTTCAACTGTAAAATTCAAAGCTTGAGCGTCAAGCTGGCTTTTCTCAATTTGAGCGTCAAGCAATTCCAGTTCGTTTTTCAAACTGGCTTGGGTTTTTTGTTTTTCAGCTATTATGTCCTGGTATTTTTTTAGTTTTTCTTCAATAAGCTTTTTTTGATCCTGCTTTTCCTGGATGCTTTGGTTAAGCTCTTCCGTGCTTAAACTGCTTGGATCAATAGTGGCGGGAGAATCCTGATTTATATTTACAATATTGGTGTTTATATTTTGGCTGCCAAGTTGCGCTGAACTAAAAGCTGGAAATAGCACAAAACCCAAACAACCGCTTATTAAAACGGATAAACAATATTTAAATAATTTTTGCGGTTTGTTTTTAGCCATAACAAAGCCAATATAGCATAAAAACCACAGGAAATCAAGTTAAATCAATTGTTCAATCCCCTTTTCTATCCTCTGAATGGTCCGGCTTTTGCCCAAGGCGCAAGCCATATCAAAGACATCAGGACTTTTTTCCAAACCGCTTAAAGCCACGCGCAAAGGCCAAAGCATTTCCAAATTGGTTTTACCCTGGTTTTTTATCCAAAGAATCGTCGTTTCTTTTAACCCTTGAGCCAGCTGCCAGTCTTGATCTTTTAAGTTGTTTAAAAAATACTTAATTTCGGTTAAGTTTTGCCTTATTGTTTCCTGGTTGGAATTTTTTGGAATTAACAGATTTCTGTCATAATTAATTTCATCATTCAAAAGGAATTGAATTGACTTTTTTATGTCAGAAATTTTTTCCGACCTATCTAAAGCCATGGGCAGATATTCTTTGGCAGTTTCTGCCGGCAAATTAAGTCCGGCAATTTTTGACAAAGCTTCTGTGTCGCTGATCCGCAAATGTTCACGGTTAATGTAATTGAGTTTTTTCACATCAAAAATCGCGCCTGCCTTATTTATTTTTTTCAAATCAAAATCTTTCGCCAATTCATCCAGATTCGGATAAAATTCCTGATTGGTCTTTGGATTCCAGCCCAACAAAGCAATAAAATTAAGCAGGGCCATTGGCAGATACTCTTTTAAATAGTCCTTTGCCGCAGTGTCGCCATCGCGCTTTGAAAGTTTTTTCCGGGTCGTACTTAACATCAACGGCAAGTGAGCAAATTCCGGCGCAGGCCATTCCAAAGCTTGGTAAAGCAATAAGTGAATGGGCAAAGACGGCAGCCATTCTTCGCCACGAATCACATGACTTATTTCCATAAAATGGTCATCCACCACATTTGCCAAATGATAAGTCGGGAAACCATCGGATTTTTGGAGAACAGCATCTTCCAAAATTATATTATTGAAGCTCACCCTACTCCTTATTAAATCTTCAGTCTGGGTTTGGCCTTCGCGTGGCACCTTTAGTCTGATTACATGCTTTTCTCCCTTATTCACTCTTTCCAGAGCTTCGGTTTTCAGAATGTCGCGACAATGGCCATCATAGCCTGGGGGTAAATTTTGCGCTTCTTGTTTTTTTCTTAATTCAGCCAGTCTTTCTGCTGAACAAAAACATGGGTAAGCCTTTTCGATTTGCAAAAGCTGTTGGCCAAATTTTTTATATAAATCCAGCCGCCCAGACTGAATATAAGGTCCATAATCCCCTTTTTCAATCATTTTGCCATTAACTAATTCAGGTCCTTCATCATAAGTCAGCCCACAATCGCGCAGGACCGAAATAATTTCTTCCACAGCGCCTGGCACAGTTCTTTTTTGGTCAGTGTCTTCAATTCTCAAAATAAAAATCCCCTGGGTTTTTTTGGCGAATAAATAATTATACAGAGCGGTTCTTAAGCTGCCAATGTGCAGGCTGCCTGTGGGTGAAGGCGCAAATCTAACTCGTACCTTTTTTGTCATAGTTTAAATAAAATCGTATACCAAAAACCAAAAGTGGCGCGCCAAATTCTTTTTATTCTGCTTGGCTGGATGATCAGGCGCCACAGCCATTCTAAACCGATTTTCCTGAAAAAACCAGGGGCTCTTTTTTTGGCGCCGGTTAAAAAGTCAATCGCGCCGCCGGCGCCTATTGCTAATTTGCAGGTTCTTAAACTGGACTTGTTTTCGGATATCCAGATTTCCTGTTTAGGCTGGCCCAAAGTCAAAATCAGTAGCTGGATATTTTCTTGATTTATCTTTTCGATGTCAACATTATCTTCATTCCAAATTTTTTCTTGCAGCGCCGGAAAAAGTTTTCTTATCGCCCGTTCAATCCTTTCCGGTGATGATAAGCCTTTGGGTCGCGCGATTATCCCTACAGTAAAGTTTTTTTCCGCGGCAAACTTCAGTAAATCTGAAACTGCGTCCGCGCCTGGATAGCGCAATATGCCCTTGGCGTATTTTTTTACAGCCCAGGCCAGACCAAAGCCATCAATCATGATAATATCAGCCGAATTGCTGATACTTTTTAATTCCGGGTTATTACCGGCAAGGACAATAAATTCCGGATTAATGGTTATGGCCTGTTTGCAGCCAGCCGTATCAAGGCATTTTGACAAAACCGAGTAAAGTTCTGCTTTTGATCCAATATCCAGGTTAAAACCTTTATAATTGATGCGCTTCATAAGTGAAAACTATCTTTTATCCATCTGTTAAGCAAGCTTGGCAAGACTTGCATTATTAATAATTTATTGTTAAAATCTATTAACTATGTTGAAAAAAAGCTCAAAAGGATTTATAACTTTTTGTTTGGCCCTGATTTTAGTTATCTTGCCGAATTTTGCCCTAGCCGCTTTTAATCCCGGGAGACTTATTAGCGACGAAGAATTTACCGATTCAGGCAGTATGACCGTCAATGATGTTCAAAATTTCCTGGTCAGGCGCGGAGGCACTTTAGGCACTCGGCTGATTGAAGATTTTAATAAAGTTAGTAAACCGGTTAGCGAGGCTATAGCAGAGATTGCCAAACTCTACAATATTAATCCTAAGGTGATTTTGGTAACTTTGCAAAAAGAATCAAGTATGCTGACTTATCCCTCCCCCTCGCAAAAACTTTTGGATTATGCCATGGGCTATGGCTGTCCGGACAGCGGCGGCTGCAGCAGCAAGGCCGCAGGTTTTTACAGACAAATGGACTTTGCCACCTGGCAGTTCAGGCAGTATCTGAATTATCCGAGCCAGTACACTTATAAAATTGGTTCAACCTACACCTTCACTGACTTAAACGGTTCAAAACAAACAACAGTAACTATTGAAAACCAAGCCACGGCAGGCCTTTATAATTACACGCCTCATGTTTACAACGGCAATTTTAATTTTTCCAATTTATACAATACCTGGTTTGCCAAAATTTATCCCGATGGTTCCTTGGTCCGAGTTGGCAAAATCCAAGCTGTTTGGTTTATTCAAAATGGCGAAAGGCGTGTGATACAAAGTCGTTCAGCGTTCGTAACCAGATTCGGAGATTATTCCAAAATTTTGCCAATCAGCCAGGAAGCTTTGGAAAATTATCCGCGCGGCGCAGACATCAAACTTCCGAATTATTCCCTGGTCAGAACCCCGGATATGTCAATTTATCTGTTAAGCGGAGATGAAAAAAGACTAATAAAATCCCAGGATGTTTTCCGGAACCTTGGTTTCAATCCTGAAGAAGTGGTGGATGTGTCTTTTGAAGATGCTGCGCCCTATCTTGATGGCGTGCAAATTTCAAACACCAGTGCTTATCCGGCCGGGGCTCTGATTCAGGTTAAGGGCAGCGGAATTGTTTGGATTGAACAAGGCGTTTGGTATCCAATTCTGGATAAGGCCATTTTAAAATCTAGATTTCCAAATCGAAAGCCAAGCATTACTATTACCCAACAAGAATTAAGTCAATATGAAAAGGGCGAAGCTTTGAAGCTGCGAGATGGTGAATTAGTCAGGGTTAAGGGAGATGCCGGCATATATGTCATATCCAATGGTTTGCGGCGGGGCATTCCTTCCAGAGAATTATTCAAGCAATTTGGTTATAACATGAAAAATGTTTTGGTGGTCAATCAAAGGGTGGCTGAACTGCATCCGCGCGGTGATAACCTGAATAATGTCAATTTATAAAATATGAGTATTGTTTTAGCGGCTTTAGCGCCCCATTCTCCCCTCTTGCTGCCTACAACTGATAAATCTCATAAAAAGGCCTTAAACCGGCTCCTGGAGGCTTATAAAAGCCTTGGCCAGCTCATCCACGCGGTTAAACCCGATGTTATTTTGTGTTTTAATCCTCACGCCACCAGCGTCAGTAATGTTTATACTTTTAACCTGGCCGAAAAATTCAAGGCGACTTTTCCAGAATTTGGAGATTTGGTAACCATAGCAGAAGCACTGGGTTCGCCGACTTTTACCCATCACCTGAAAGAACATCTGGAGGCAAACTGGCCGGTTTCCTCGATAATCAAAGAAGAAATAAACTACGGGGCCGGGATTCCGATATTAACGTTTAGTAGTTTGCCGGACAAACTTAGGTACAGCATTATCTCCAGCCGAAAAGCAGAATTGGCCGAACATTTTAATTTTGGCATTAAACTTCAAAGTGAAATAATAAACTCTGAAAAAAGAGTGGTTGTCTTAGCTTCTGGCGATGTTGCCAGCGGAATCAGTGAAGCCGCGGCTCGCGGAAAAATTCCAGGATCTGAAGAATATTATCAGGATTGGGACTTGGCATTCAAAAAAAATGAGATTGTAAAATTTCTTCACGATGCGAAAAAAACCCAGGTAGATAAGTTCTGTTCCTGCGGAGCTTATAGTTTATCCATGTTGCTCGGCACTATCAATAGTATTAACACGGAATTTACCACACTTTACCAGGAAGTTCTATTCGGAGTCGGCTATCAGCTTTCCATTTGGCAGCCAAAGTAGTTTTTTTATTTAAAAATTTGAGGTCGATAAACCTGCTTGGCTGAAATAGCCTAAGTTCTTTTTTTAAAGTAGAATTGGGTTATGTCAGGAATTATATTCAGCATTATTCCATTAAGAAGGGTTCCGCCAGCTTTAAGCCGGCTCGATTATTTTTTGGCTGAAAAACAACGAATCCCTGAAATCGGCGAGGTTGTTGATATTCCTTTTGGCAGTAAAAAAATTAAAGGCGTTGTCTGGAAAAAACTTACCAGCACTGCTTTGCCAAGCGGCAAAATAAAATTTTTTACCCCGCCCAACCAACCAATAAAATTTTCAAACTACCTGCTTGTCCTGGCCGAGTGGATTTCTTTTAACACTTTAACCCCGTTAAACCTGGTTTTAATGGGCATGGAAATAGGGAGTCAGAATTTTAATTACCGCCTAGACCCTGTCAAACCCAAGCCAAGTTTATTTTTAGCTTCGGATTTAGAGACCAGAGAGGCTTTGATAAAAAAATGGATTCAGATGATAAGCCAAGAAACAAAGCCGACCCTGGTATTGGTCCCAGCTTATGCTTATGCCGATTTCTGGATAAAATATAAAATCAGAAATAGCATTTTTTTAAATTCCAAACTGAACAAAAAAGAGAAGGCCGAGGCATTTTCAAAGCTTGGCCAGGTAAAACTGATTATTGCAACTTATAGCGGACTACTTTATCCCCTGCCAAAATTAGGCCGGGTAATAATTGACCAGGCTGACGATGAAGGATTTTTTGCTTTTGATCAAGCGCCGAAAATTGATATTCGAGCCGTTGCCAAAGAAACTGTTTATTTGCACAATGCAAAGTTAACTATTTTAGCTAGATGGCCAAGCCCAACCGTGCTTGGCTTTTCGCCAAGCAAGCCCTACACAATTTTAAAGGCAGTTAAAAAACCTAATATCATAAACAGAAGTCTGGAGGATTTTAAAGATAAAAAAGAACTAATCAGTCAACAAATCTTTAATCAATTATTGCCAGGCAGAACCTTTTGGCTTGTTTTTAGGCGCGATGAGGCTGGAATTTATCAATGCAATGACTGTAAAAGCCCAGTTACATGCCCAAAATGCAACTTGCCGTTAAAGGTCCTTCAGCAAGGACCGCCAATTACGCTATTTTGCGAAAAAGATAAGTTAAGAATTCTGGCTCCGGAAAAATGTCCGAATTGCCAAGGCGTTAATTTTTCACTAAGAAGATTTGGCTTAAAACAGTACCAAAAATATCTAAAAAATATTTTCCCTGAAAAAAAGATTGCCGCCCTGGATAAAAATACCGTTATTGAAAAAGACTTTTTGACGGCCGAGCATCTTATCGGCACTACTGCCATAACCAATTATCCGGAACTAAGGTTTGAAAATTTAGTGGTAATCAATCCGGAAACTGTTTTGAATTCCAGTGAGTACAGAAACGAGGAGGCGGTCATAAACTCAATTATAAGCGTGGCCCAGCATCTAACTGGCAAATCTGAATTTTTCATTCAAACCAACAATCCCGGTCTCTCTATTGCTGAAAAATTCACTGACTTGCTCAATGCTTCTGAAAAAATGCTTGAAGAAAGAAAGGCTTTTAACTACCCACCATTTGGCTTGTTAATAGTTTTAAATTGCAATTCAAAAGATAAAAGTCTGCCTCCTATTCCAATTGAGGTGGAAAATCAATTAGCAACAAAATTTGAAGTAATAAAAAGTCCGGACCAGTGGATTATTAAAGGTCCTGTTGAAAATAAAAACTGGATTCTTAAGCTTTTGCAAGAAAACCTTGATCCTTCCTGGTTGCCAGTGATTAATCCGCCTTATTAGTTAGCCTCATTTATAAATCAATTTCGCAACAATCAGCGAAATAACTAAAATTACTTCTATTGTGTTCATTACGATAATCGGCATTTGCTTTATGCCAAATCCGTAAATAAAATATAACAAAAGACCTAGTAACAATATAATAGTCCAGGGTAAAGATATGTCCTTGGTAGATTTCGTTTTCCAAGCCTGAATAACTTGGGCTGTTAAGGCAATAGCAATTATGAATCCAGCTAAGTATCCAAAAAATTGTATTAAGTCCACGGGTATGATTTATATACTGGAGAAAAAGAATTTTCATTCATATTATTTAAAATAGTTTTATAATAATTAAATTAATGCCTTGCTAAAAAATACACAAAATATTTTTAGAGAATGGAGAAGCATTTGCTTCCCCCTGATAAAGGTCTTATGAATTGGGCCCATATTTCTTTTCCCACGCCTCCCTGGCGGCCTCTTCAAACGAATATCCGTATCCAACATGTCATTGAATGGTGATCTGTTCAAGTTATCAAGGCGGGTTGCCGATTTACCAACTAACCGGACTTGAAAGGGCTTGGCGCAATTGGGGTTGTGGTGGACTGAAAAAGTTACTTTTGATAATTTCTGAAAAAAGTTTTTCATGCTGAAATTCCTTTTTTGATTTTGATTGAACACCCTCTAAAAACATTTTGTAAAAGAGCAACATTTCCGGTAATTCGTTCTTTCCTGGATAAACAGGATTAAGTTCAAATGACCTTGAAAATAATATAAATATTACTTATACTGCATTGACTCCCAATCCGATCCTATTTTAAATTGCCAGGAATGCAAGATTTCGCTACAGAGTTAAAATGCCACTATAAATTATGTCAACCATAATCACCCACCCAAATTCGATCCTGCGGCAAAAGGCCGTTGAACTCCGACTTGAAGAAATCCCTAAAATTCAGGAGTTAATTTATGATATGCAGGAAACCATGTCTGAAAAAGACGGCATTGGTTTGGCCGCCAATCAAATAGGCATCTTAAAAAGAATCGTCGTGATTGCTGACAAGGAAGGACCTTTGATTTTGATAAACCCCGAAATAATCGAAAAATCCTGGTTAAAAAATATAATGGAAGAAGGCTGTTTGTCCGTGCCAGGAGTTTTTGGCACGGTTAAAAGACATAAAAAAATCACTGTTGCCGCAATAAACTCCAGAGGCGAAACACTTAAACTCAAAGCCGAAGGCATGTTGGCCAGAGTAATTCAGCACGAAATAGATCATTTGGACGGAATTTTGTTTATCGATAAAGTCATTAAGTACACCGAAGGTGAGCCTCCAAAATCCACATAAAAAATGGCGAATCATATTTGCCGGTTCCCCTGCCTACTCCATTCCAAGCTTGGAGGCGATTTTAGAGCTGTCGAATATTGAAGTAGTCGGGGTTTTAACGCAAAAAGCCAAGCCAGCCGGCAGAGGTCAGGCTTTAAAATCCAGCGCAATTGGAGAATTCGCCCAAAACAAAGATTTGTTGGTTTTAACTCCTGATAGTTTGAAAAAACCGGATATTCAGGCATTAATTGCCTCTTTATACGCTGACTGCGGGTTCGTAATTGCCTATGGAAAAATAATTCCCAAAGCCGTGCTGGACATACTGCCATTAGGCTGGTTAAATTTGCACGCTTCGCTATTACCGCGCTGGCGGGGAGCTTCACCAATTCAATACACGATTATGTCCGGCGATGCTATATCCGGGGTTACGTTAATGAAAATAGATTACGGTTTAGACACTGGCGGAATTTTGACTGCAAAGGAAATTGAATTAGCTGCAGATGAAACTAGTCAAAGTTTGGCTAATAAATTATCGAGCTTAAGCGCAGACTTAATTTCTGAAAATTTAACTGCTTATTTACTTGGCAAATTAAGTCTAAAAAGCCAGCCGGAAATTGGTATAACGCTGGCGCCGAAAATTGAAAAAACTGATGGTCAGATATTTTGGCATGAACCAGCAAAAGTTATTGAAAGAAAAATCAGGGCTTTAAATCCCTGGCCCGGAACTTACAGCACTTGGCAAAGCAAGAAGATATTTATTAAACAAGCCGCAGTTTTTGACCAAGACATTGAACCAGGAAAGATTATAAAAACTCCACTTGGTTGCGCAATTGGCACTTCCCAAAAGTCAATTTTTCCAAAAACCCTCCAGTTGCCCGGCAAAAAGCCTTTAGCAATTGAAGAATTTTTAAGAGGTTACCCGAAGTTTATCAACTCGAGCCTGACTTAATTATTGAGGCTGAATTTTAATGCTCTGGATTTCATCTCCAACCTGGATGTTTTTAACCACATCCATGCCTTTGGTTACCTTACCAAACAGGTTATAGCTTTTAGTCAGGTTTTTGCTTTGGTCGGCTAAGGTGATGAAAAACTGCGAACCATTGGTGTTTGGACCGGAATTAGCCATAGCAACAGCGCCTTCGGTATATTCACCTACCACTGGCTCGTCTTCAAAGCTGTAACCGGAACCGCCAGAGCCATTGCCTTTTGGATCGCCGCCTTGGATGACAAAGCCTGGTTCAACCCGATGAAAGGTCAAATTATCGTAAAAACCTGCTTCGCTTAAATAAACAAAATTGCTGACAGTCTTGGGCGCGTTTTTATAATCCAGTGAAAATTCAATTACACCTTTGCTTGTGGTAAGAACCGCTTTTTTGTCGGCAATTTTATCATTGCTTAATATGCCAGGGAATCTGTAAGTCATAGAATTAGTGTTATTAATGGTTTTTGAATTTCTGGTGCCAGACCAGATTATGCCAGCGCAGGCTATCAGGATAGCCAAAGCCGCAATTAAGGTAATAATTATGTTTTTGTGCTTCATAGACGATCAATTTTTATTAGTAAGTAAAAAAGTTTTAATTAAGTTTTCATTCCAATGCCTTTTTCTCGTCCTCTCCAACCTGCTCTGGCTTCGATTGAACAAAATCCTTATGTACTATATAATAAAAACCACAAGGAGTAAAAAATATGAAAAAATTATTAATTATTATTGTTTTATGGTTTTTGGCAAGTTTGCCAGTCCAGGCACAGGTTAATGGTTCGGTTAATAGCCCGGCTGACGCGACTAAGCCGGTGATTTCCAGCGTTTCTATCAGCCGAATAGCCAAAAACACTGCTAAAATCTCCTGGGTAACCAATGAAATTTCCACTAGTTATGTTGATTTTGGCCTAAATGATGTCTACGGCAATACCTTGGGTGATGGTGCATACACTTTAAGCCATGAAGTTACGCTTTTAGGGCTCATTGCTGAAACTCCATATCATTTTAGAATCCGGTCCAAGGACGCGGCCGGAAACGAGGCTGTTAGTACAGATACAACCTTTACTACCTTGGCGGCTACCACTAACACCAATACTTCTTCAAATTCAAATATCAATTCATCAACAAATTTAAACACGAATAAAAAAACCAACATCAATACCAATACCAATAAAAACGCAAATTCAAATCTAAATGCTAATAAAAACACTAACGCTAATACCAATAAGAATGCTAATTCGAATAAAAATTCAAACACTAATACTAATAAAAACCTGAATGTCAGCCTGGATGATTCTGCCAGCGTTAATTCAAACCTGAATGCTAACACCAATGAAGATTTAACTAATACTGATGATCTTGGACTGACAAACCTGAATGCAAATTCTGATACAGAATCTACTAAAACAAATGCAAGCGACGGCAGAACCGGCCTTATTCTGATAATCGGCGGTGTGGTGCTGCTGATTGTAATTATTGTCTTTGCCTGGAAAAAGCTAAGGGGGCAATCTTCATTTAAGCCATAAAACTACCAAACTTTTTCAATAATGCCTCCTCCCAGACATTCTTGTTTTTGGTAAAACACGATTGATTGACCAAGTGCGGGCGCCCAAACTGGCTTATTAAAAATTACCTCAACTCGTTTGCGGTTTAAGGGTTTTAGCCTACAGGCTGCTAAATACTGTCTATACCGAATCCTAGCCTGGCAAACGAGTGCTTTAGTCAAAGCTTTGCCTGATACCCAATTTAGTTTAAGGGCAAGCAGTCGTCTTCTTAAAAGAGCTGGGTCTTTTTTATTATCCGTGACAATTAAAATATTTCCCCTTTTGACCTTTGCAGACACATAAAAGGGCCTGCCCCCGCCGATGTTGATTCCATGCCTTTGACCAATTGTATAAAAAGCCAAACCTTTATGTTGGCCGATTGTTTTGCCACCTGAAGATACAATTTTACCAGGTTTAGATTTAATTTTGCTTTGTAGAAAGCTTTTTAAGTCCACTTTGCCGACAAAGCAAATTCCCTGGCTGTCAGGTTTTTGGGCATTGGGAAGTCTGGCTTTTTTGGCGATTTGTCTAACTTCAGGTTTAGTTAAATTTCCGATTGGAAAATAAATTTTTGCTAATTGGGATTGATTCAAGTTATACAAAAAATAACTCTGGTCCTTATTTTTGTCTTTTCCGGCTAATAAACGGTAACCATTTTTATTTTTAATTACTCGGGCATAATGGCCGGTAGCAATAACATCATATCCTTGAGCTACCGCCTTTTCCAAAAACAAGCCAAATTTGATTTCCTTGTTGCACATAACATCAGGGTTCGGAGTTCGGCCAGCCTGGTATTCAGAAAAAAAGTAATCCAGCACCCTTTTTGAATACTGCTTTTCAAAATTCCATGATTCCATAGGAATTTTAAGCCTGGCGCAAACCTTTTTGACTTCCGTCTGATCTACCTGCCATGGGCAGCTTTTATTGGAATCACCCGGGAGTTCATAATTCTTCATAAAAACTCCTTTAAGCTCATGCCCGGCTTTTTTTAAAAGTAATGCCGCGACTGAAGAGTCTACTCCACCCGACATAGCCACGATTATTCTTGCCATAATTACTTAATTTTCTGGTAGAAATAAAAATTTTTCACCTGTTCAATCAACTTATATCTTGGGTCTTTGGCTACATCAGCGGCAACGGTGTGGTTCCGCTGCCATTCCAATGTCCCCTCTTTGGCCATTAGAATTAAAATATAATCCGATTCACCTACTCCTTGGGGAAATTGATAAAGATATTGGCGATGCGCCAACTGCGCCCCGACCGTATTAGTTGCTGAAACTTTAGCGTCTCGGGAAATTTGCTTTACCGCCGCTTTGATTATCGACGCCATTGGCGCTGGCCAAAAAACCCGCATATCTTTGGTTCGTGAATAAGGCAAAGGGCTTAAACGATATGATTCAATAGCGGCCGTTGCAATGAGGATAAAAATTAGCAGCATTTCTAAAGTAAATTTGGAGTTCTTTTGAATTTTCCTTTGCCACCAGGGCCCCAGCCTGCGGCGGATTGCGGCCAGTCCGAATATGGTTGAGATAAAAACAAAACCCGTAATAGTCGCTTGGTAGTGGTAATTAAGCAATCTTGGTTCGATTCGATCATTAAATAAATTAACTGCAAAATCCGGCCAGGCGACAGCCAGCCAAGCAGGGCTTGCCAATGGTAAAAACGCCACTGGTCCTAATAAACCAGCATAAAGGTGTCTGGCTTGTGCCCCGGCCACCATAGATAAAACTAGTTTTGGATTTTTAATTAAATTGGCGGTAATGGCTTCTGGCTTATTGCCCAAAGTTTCATACTGATAATTATATTTACTGGGCTGCCAACTTCTGGCCGCGGGCATCAGCCATAAAAAATTCAGCATAAAATAGGCTGCGGAAAGTAAAATAATGACCATTGCTTTGCGCCACTCTTTCCGTTCCTGCCATAAAATTATCAAACCAAAAGTCGCGACCATTAAAACCAATTCTTCTTTACACATGTACAGCAAAATCGCGTACACGGCAAAAATTTTCCAGCGTTTTTCAATATAGGCTAAAACCATGCCCACAGAAAAAGTCGCACCCAAAGTTAAAGCATGAAAATCAAACATCACTGCTCTTTGCAGGGTCGGGTAAAGTAAATAGCTTAAAGCCAAAATTGCGGATAACCATTCATGACCAAGGACTTTTTTTGCCAGGCGATATACCAGCCAAGCGCCAAAAGCCACAATACATGCCTGGGCTACCAGCAAAACATAAGGGCTTGAGAATAACCAATACAACGGTGCAAAAAGGACTAAAATTATATCAGCATGGTGAATGTACCTTAAGGCGATATTTTTATCATAAGGATTGGTAAATTCAAAAAATCTGCCTTGGCTGGTATTCCAAACCACCTGATCCATATTGCCCAAATCAAAGCGGCCGGTAATGACTTTGTAATGCATTAAGCAAGTAATGACGGAAAAATAAACAGCAAAAATTATGGCAAAGATAATGACAATGGCTTTTGGCTTGCGAATAAAATCCCAGCAGGAGGTCAGAATTTTTTTAATGTACCTGCCAGCAAAGACCAAAACCCAAAAAAATTCTACCAAAGTAACGCCCAGACGAGTTAAAGAAGCTATTAAAACCCCGGTTGCGCCCAAAGAACCTTCTAAAATAGCGGCCATGCTGGCTTCTCTAACACCTATGCCGCTGGGCGTGATAAAACTAATAAAGCCCAAAAACCAGCCAATTGGCATGGCCACCAGGACTAGCCCCATTTGCCCAAAATTTGATTTAATAAAAGCCAGACTTAAAAATAAACCGCCAAAAGCATAAGCAAACCAGCCAAATATGAACAGGCTTAACAGTTTGTAATTTTGGGCTATTGAATAAGTTAAAATTTCAGAATTGGAGCCGAATTTTTTGATCAGCCAGTCAACCACCCTTTTTAATAATTTTGAAAACCAAAAAATCAAGACCGCGGCCAAAGCGCCCAGTAAAATCAAGAACTTAAACCAAGCTGGCAAACCTTGAGCGAAAAAACTTGCAATTCCGCCCATAACCACTGCGGCTGATAAAAGCGAAAGGATCTCCAGGACAGTTGCGTAAAAAGATTGGGCTTTGGAAACCCCGTATTTTTCGCTTTGGCCCATTCTACCCAGGACACTCCAGACATTGCCAGGCACATAGCGGGTGAATTCAGAGAGCATGATGATTTCGCCGGATTGCTTTACAGTCAGTTTATGGCCAAAGTCTTTCATTAAGTTTTTCCAGGCAAAAATCCTGATAAAATAATAAAAGCTAAAACCAAAAAACGCTAATGCCAGCCAAAGAATGTTTGGGCGGGTAAATTTGCCGGAAATATCCTGCCAATTTTTGTTGAGGACTTTTACAAAAAATAGAACAACAACAATTACAATTATTGCTGTTGCGATCGGTCGGATTTGTTTTTTATATTTAAACCAAAGGTTCATCGCCATTCCATTCTGCGCGTATGGGGAGATTATTATGGTTTTCTGATCGGACCAAAAGTTCAGCCAATAGACCGGTAAAAGTCAACTGAAGACCAACCAAGGCCACAAAAATTCCGAACATCAATAACGGCCTGGTGCCAATTGACTGATTAAATCCGAAATGCAAAATCGCCAGATAGATTAAAACTATCGTGCCGACAAGGCCTAAAAATAAACCCAGCCCGCCAAATAGGTGCAAGGGCCGACGATCATACCTGGTTAAAAATAAAACCGTTAATAAATCTAGCAGACCCCTTAAATATCTTTTACCCTTATATTTAGTTTCGCCATACTTTCGTTGGCGGGTATGAGTCGGCACTTCGGTAATTTTGAATCCTTGGCTGCTTAACAAGACTGGGATATAGCGATGCAGTTCACCGTACAATTTTAGCGATCGGGCGGATTCTTGAGTGTAAACTTTAATTGCCGAGTTAAAATCATGAAGTTGCAAACCGCTTAATTTTCTGGTTACGAAGTTGAAAAATTTGGATGGAAGCCGCTTTTCCAAGTTATCTGGCCGGTCAAATTTCCAGCCGCTCACCACATCATAGCCTTCATCTAGTTTTGCCAGCATTTTGGGGATTTCCGCCGGATCATTCTGCAAATCCGCGTCAACCGTTATGATTATTTCGCCCCTGGCTTTTTGAAAAGCTGAATACAAAGCAGTGGCTTTGCCCAGTTTTTTTCTATGATTAATGACGTGCAATTTTTTATCTACTCCAGCCTGGTTTTTCAAAAATTCAAAACTGCCATCGTTTGACCCATCATCAACAATGATAATCTCATAAGGAATATCCAGTTTCGCACCGGTTTGATGGAGCTCTGCGATTAATTCTAGCAAGCTTGGCCTTTCGTTAAATGCAGGTGCAACAAACGATATGGAGTTTATCTTCATAGCTGAACCTTAACAATTTTAAAATATTAAATCAACCCCGCACCACTTTCCAAACAAAATTTGATATTAGTTAAAGATATTTTTCGCAATAAATGTCTATACATTTGAGTGGTGTTTTGATGAAAAGTGGTGCGGGGTCAAGCCATACCTTAATTGCCTTAAAACCTGACTGTTTTACCAAAAGGAATTTCAGTATCTTTGGGCTGCGGTTTTTGCTGCGGTGGCTGGATAACTGGGAAGTTTTCTTGCCTCCGTTCTGGCGGATGATTAGGTCGAAAATTTTGATTGCGATGATATGGCCGGTTTCCTCTAAAAGGCTGGGGCTGGGTCTGTTTGGTTAGCTCATTCAGACTTATAGCCGGGGCCTCCGGAACATTTATTACCGGCTCCACAGTTACTTCCGGGCTTTGGAACATATTTTTTGGCGGTCTTTTCCTTTTTCCTTCTGCCCGGTAAATAGATTCCTCTTTTTCAACTGCCTGATTTTCTTCTTCAGCCGAAGCTCGATAAACATCTTCGACTCCGCTCCATCGCAAAATTTTTTCTTCGACCTCGGCACGGTTTTCAGCATATTTTTCTCTGGAAACTTTAATGGCTTTTTCTCGATTATTAGTTGGTAACAGTTCTGCCGGCGGCAGGGTGGCGGCGCTAAATGGCTGGGAAGCCACGCCGTCAATCATTAATTTCAAATAAACTTCATATTTCGGCAGGTTGACTAAATCAACCTGGGTAAAGGTCGGAAAAAATTCCTTTTCCAAAAACTCCGCATCTGCCCCGCCAACCCGGAAAGCCATAATAGTTCCAACATTGCCGAAAACCGCCGGAGCAACTGTTTCATCTAGTTGTTCAATATATTGATGAGCGATGGTTAAATTCAATCGGTATTTTCTGGCTTCGGACAAGATATTGGCAAAACTTTCCGTGGCGAAATTCTGAAACTCATCAACATACAAGAAAAAGTCTGGCCGCTCGGTTTCAGGCATGTCAACCCGGCTCATGGCGGCTAATTGCAGCCTGGTGATCATCATGGCTCCAAGCAAAGCCGAATTATCTTCGCCAATTCTGCCTTTGGCCAAATTTAAAAGCAGTATTTTTTTGCTGTCCATGATATGGCGCAGGTCAATGGTGCTTTTTGCCTGACCGACTATATTGCGAATGATGGCGCTAGACAAAAACTGACCAACTTTATTTTGTATTGGCGCAACCGCTTCATTCCTGAATTTGTCATTGTAGTTGGCGAATTCATCCACCCAAAAGCCCTTGACAATCGGGTCGGATACTTTAGTCAGAACCCGCGTTCGGAATCTGGAATCAACCAGCATGCGGGCAATGCCAAGCATGGTAGACCCGGGATATTCCAGCAGGGCTAGAATTGTGTTGTTCAAAATATATTCCATTCTGGCGCTCCAAACTCCTTCCCAAATTTTTGTAAACACGCCCATTAAACCCGAAGCGACTAAATGCCTTTGGGTGGCATCAACAGCCTCCAGGACATTAAAGCCTATGGGATACTCGACATCTGACGGATTAAAATAAACCACATCATTAATCCTTTCCGAAGGTACGTAATCCAAAATTTTCTCAACCAAATCTCCATGCGGATCCACCAGGGCCAAGCCATGTCCCGCATTTAAATCATTGACAATCATCCTTTCCATAACCGTGGACTTGCCCATGCCGGTTTTTCCGATTAAGTACATGTGCCTCCTGCGATCGTCAACTTTAATGCCAAAACGCCGGTAATAACCCCGGTAATTTGTTTGAGCGAAAACATTTATTTCTTTTGGGTCGAAAAGCATTTTATTCTATAAAAGGTAGATTAACCGGCACCTCGGGTTCTTTAATGGCAGGCTGCTGAACATTTTGCTGTGGTTGAACTGCCGGCGAAGTTTTTGGAGGTTCAGTAGGCAGACCGATTGGCGGACCGGCCTTTGGTTGCAAAGATACTGAATGGACTTTTTGAATAGGCAAAGGCCTTTCAAAAGGTAAAGTAGACGGCGCGCCTGATCGTTTAGTTTCAGTTTTTTGCACTTGCCCAGCCTTAACATCAATGGTCGGGAAATGAAAAATTGTTGCCAGCTCCTCGATGTTTAAATACATGGGTTTACGGCCGCGCCAGATTGATCTGAACCTGTAATTAATTAAATTTCTTTGCCTTCGCCAAAGCAGACGTTGTTCTTTTAGTACCACAATATCACTGGTCTTTGTCTTTGCGTTGAAAGTAAAAAAGTTACAATCTTGCAAAGCAAATTGCCTTAAAGCTCCATTTACGCCGTTCACTCCCCTGGCTTTGCTGTAGGGCTTAATGCCGTCAGGACCAGGCGTGGTTTTGCCCCAATAAATAAATCTGCCCTTTACCTTAAAGGCAATTTTTGTCAGCTTCATCTGAAGCTGAGTAACGGTGTCTCTTTCTCCAGGCGACAAATGTAACATCAGGGTTGGGGGTTCATCCTTTTTAAACTTTTCCTGTTCGTGAGTAATAGGCAGCAAAGATGCGGTGATAGATTCCCTTACGCCTTTAACCACCTGCAAAGGTATTTCAAAAGGACTGGCCTTTGCCCCACTTTTCCTGCCAATAAGTTTACTGACAATTTGCTTGGCTTTTTCCCGCCAAATCGACGGGAATTCCTCCTGCTGTAAAACCCATTGCAGCCAAATTTGCTCATCCGGACTAATGCGATTCATAATTTCCAGAAGCGATGCCATGGGGTCTATCAGCTTTTGGGACATGCTGTGTTCAAACATGGGGTAAGTACGGATTGGATAGCAATCCGGCTGAAAAAGCTGAATTTGCGCTGACCAACAATCCCACTCCTCATGCGGCAATTCGCTTGGTTTGGGCATTAAATCGACATAATCTTCGACTTCAGTGATTTCCGCGTCGGGATATTGCGCGTAAATGGCTGATTCAATAATTTCTCGATGGACTATCAAGCACCTGACAAAAAACTGCACATAACCACCTAAACTGACTATTTCAACTGACATGCTTGGCGGAATGAAACCATAACCAAAAAATCCCGTGAAAGGCAGACCCCATTTTTCCGGAAAAATCGGCTGTTTAGAAATGCCGTTAAAATGCGCGAACATCTGTTCAGCCGCTTTTGGCGTTTGTTCACTGTCCTTTGGCACATCAATGGCTAAAAGCACATAATGGCCGGCGTAGTATTTGTTTATGTACCGGCGGTTAATAAAATCTCTCCAAACATATTTAAAACCGATTACAAAAGTGATAACAACAGCAAGCCAGCCTCCATTTTGGAAGATAAACCACATCATTAAAACTGGATTGCCAGCCGAAGCTCGGAAAGCATCAGCCATGGCCGAAAGATCAATTACCATGTTTGATTAGTTTGTTTTGAATGACTAAACAAGAGTATATTCGCCGCTTGGCAGCTTGTTGAATTTTTTTCGGTTAGTTAGAACAAGATAAATAGTATTCTTTTTTACTAATCTTTGTTTTAATACTTCATCTGCCAATTCTTCCTTTTTCATCGGCTTGTTGCTCTTTTTTAATATATCAATCAGGATATCGGCTACCACCCCAGGCTTATAGCCCCATTCTTTTAAAGCATAAATACCACGGCCGACTAAAACATACTGGTCATTTAAAATTAGTTCATTATGCACAGTTGGCGAATAAGCAGTTCGATGGTCGAACTTTGTTTCGTTGATCAATTTAGTTATTTCGTTGAAATGCAAAGGCTTGCCGGCTTTTTTCAAAACTAAATAAATTTTGTCATTCATTCTTTTGGGAACTATTGTCCCCCATTCAGCTAACCCATATTCGCCGTAAGGATTCTTGGCAAGCTTGGTACTTATTTCTATATACGAAGAAATAGCCTCATCAGTTAATTGAAATTTGTGCTCTTCACCATATTTTGATTGTCTGATTTTTTCCAAAAGTTCATTGAGTTTTAGCGGCTTGTTTCCAGAACTTAATATCTCTTCCGCTTGTTGAATTGTGTCTGCAACTAAGTGCGTGGGCGCGGTTTTTAATTGCCAGGCCATATGAAAATCACCTTCAACGGAAAGGGGCTTCAGCTTGTCAGAAAACAAAAAACGGATGATGAAAAGTGTCGCAGCCCTGGTGGTTTGTCTGTCATCCTGAAGATCTAAAATTTCTCTCATAAAGTTCTCTTCTTTCATTATTCCCCCATGGTTATTTATTATGCCAATAATTGCGTCAGATAAATGATGAATTTGACCGCCAGTCTGATTAGACTTTTTAATTTTGTTTATCGCCTCGGTTTCAATCTGTCTGATCCGTTCCCGGGTGACTTTGTAAATTTCTCCAATTTGTTCCAATGTCTCTGCCTCTTTACCGTTTATGCCATAGCGCCTGCGCAAAACATCTTCTTCTCTCGTTGACAAAATTTTCAAGATATTAGAAACGACTTCAACCGGGTTGAAATGCTCAATTTCTTCAGTTTGTTTTTGGCTTAATACTCGGTCTAAAATTGAACCGGTATTTTGATTATCACTATCCATAAATAAAGCGTATTTAGTAGCTTTTACTAATATAGCACTTTATTGTTATTGTGTCAAGTTTTTAGTCTAAAATAAAATACATGCCAATGATTAGCGAGCGGTTTGTTTTTAAGTTTTTCTTCTTTGCCTAAAATTGTTCCAGGTTACTAAAATAGGCGAAGCTACAAAAATTGAAGAATAAGTCCCTGAAGCAATTCCAATTAAAAGGGCTAGCACAAAATTCCTTATGGTGCCTCCGCCAAACAAAACCAAGGCGGACAAAATTAGCAATGCTGTCATGGAAGTATTGATTGATCTGACCATAGTCTGATTCATACTTTCATTAACGACCTCTTCGTAAGTTTTGCCAGCCGAGCCAATTAATCTCTCGCGGATTCGATCATAAACAACTATGGTGTCATGGACTGAGAAGCCCAATATAGTCAGCAAAGCAGTTACAAAAAGGGCATCTATTTCAATTCCAAAAAAATGCCCAAAAATTGAGAATGCCCCTACCACCATAACCAGGTCGTGAACCAAAGCGACAATGCCACTGACCCCGTAAATCCAGGATGGAACCGGGCCGACTGATACTTTTCTGAAGGCCCAGCTGATATATAAAACTATCAGAATTAAAACAATAGCTATGGCGGTTATTGATTTTCTTTTTAATTCCGACCCAATTGTTGGACCTATGGTCTCAAAACTACTTTCCACTATTTTTTCATCGTATTTTTTGAGTGAGCTGATTATTGTTTCCTTTTGGTCATTAGTAATGGGTTCAAATCTCATGCTTATTCCCTTTTCCTCGGTTGTTTGAATAGAAAGATTTTTAATGCCAGCGTCTTTGGCCGCGCTTTGGATTATTTCCGTGGCAGGAACATTTTTTGAAAATTCCAAACGCAGTAATGATCCGCCAGTAAAATCTATGCCAAATTTAAATCCCCAGATGATCATTGATAAAATACCTGGGATCAACAAAAGCAGAGAGAGGCTGTAAAAATATCTTCTTTTCTGAATAATAGCGTACATATTTTAATCTTTAGGTTTAAACAAATCCCGAAGCCCAAACCATTTTGGATTTCTGGCAAAGTTCAAATTAGTCACGAGCCTCAATAACATACGGGTAACGGTTATGGCTGAAAACAAACTAACCACAATACCAATCAGCAGGGTAATGGCAAAGCCTTTAACAATGCTGGAACCAAACCAAATTAAGATAACTGAAGTTATAATGCTGGAAACATTTGAATCTCTGATTGAAAGCCAGGCCCGTTTAAAGCCTTCTTCAATAGCCACATCCAAAGGCCTGCCATTGTGAAGCTCTTCTTTGGTTCTTTCAAAAATTAATATGTTGGCATCCAAAGCAATGCCAATGGAAAGAATGAAGCCCGCGATGCCGGCCAAGGTCAAGGTTACTGGCCAAAGTTTGAAGATCGCTATAACTATCAGGGTGTATAGCAGTAAAGCAATAGTGGCCAGCAAGCCTGGCAGTCGGTAGAAAATAATCATAAAGAGCGAAACAACAATTACTCCTAAAAGTCCGGCAAAAATGCTTCTGGCCACAGAATCATTGCCCAAAGTTGCACCAACAGTTTGCTGGCTGATTAAACTGACTGGAACAGGCAAGGCGCCGGCATTAAGCCTCTTGGCCAAGTCTTTGGCCTCTTTCAAAGTAAAATTGCCTGTAATGACTGCTTCGCCGCCGGTTATTTCCTGATTGACTGTTGGGTTGCTGATTATCTGCCCGTCCAAAAAGATTGCTACATTTTTGCCGATATTCCTTTTGGTGATTTCGGCAAACAGTTTTGTTCCTTCGCTGTCAAAACTTAGGGTAACTTCTGGTTCGCCAGTTGACTGATTAAAGGCCACACCCGCCCTTTTCAACTGCTTACCTGAAAGACCGGTTGTTTTAAAATTCACCTGGTTTTGCTCGGTACTGACTGCAAATAAAATATGAGCGCCTCTGACTTCCACCACATCCTTACCCTCCTCCTGTACAGTTTTAGTTTCAATTCTTTTGATAATATGATAGCCGAATTGTGTTTTAACCAGCTTTGGGTAAACCTGGCCATCTTTTAATTCATCAAAAAGCACTTTTTCAAATTCAGCCACAAAAGTTCCTTTTTTGGCAAAGCCCAAATCACCGCCCTTTTTTTGGCCGTCGGTTCCAGTGTTGCTTGGGTCTTGGGAATACTGATTGGCCAACGCCGAAAAATCCGCATTTTTTGCCAAAGCTTCTTTCAAAACTTTTTCAGCTTCTGTCTTAACGCCTGCATCAGCCGCGGCTTGAGCTTTTTTTTGCTCTTCAGTTTGTGGCTGGCTGTCAGCGACTTCTTTAAACTCCAGAATCGGCGTGTCGCCGATCATTTTAATAGCCTGGTTGATGTCTTTAATCCCGGCCAGCTCAACAATGATTCTCCAGCTACTACCAACCTGGCTGGTTTGAACCACTGGCTCGGAAACGCCGAAAGCGTTAACCCTGGTCTCAATGACATTCCGCGCGCTTTCTAAAGCCGCAGCCTGATCTCCACTGGCGATTTTTGAAGTATCAGCTTTATATACCAAAGAAGAGCCGCCCTGTAAATCCAGGCCTAACCTTAAATCAAATTGTTTGCCGAAAACTTTAAAACTTGGCAGTAGTTTTTTTGGTAAAGCAATATAACTGACGGCAATACCAAGCAAAACTATTAAAATAAAATTTATCCAAAGACGTTTGCGAGAAGACATTTTTTTAATATAAAAAACACCGAGTTTAAATCAGTCTAACATGTCCCTATTAAATTTGGCAAGACTTTAATTTTGCACCCGAACCGATGTACCAACATTAGCCCAATTAAAGACTTCTCTTGATTCAGCTGGTGAAAGCCTGATGCAGCCATGGGAAACTCTAATACCAAGATGCTGAACGCCTTCATAGTAAATACCTCCGTTTTTCAGCTTCCAATATGGCAAGGAATGAATGCCATAAGCCCCATCGGCGGTAAACGCCATCCAGTTGTCCATGTACAGTCTGTACTTTCGTGAATAGGCCGTGTTCATTTTGTTCTTGACTGTAAAATTTCCCAGCGGGGTCGGCATTGACCATTTACCGGTTGAAACCCGGTGAACCTTAATCAACTTACCGTTTTCATAAATTTTCATTTTTTGTTCGGAAATGTCCACGACAATTAGTTTTCCTGTGCCGGGATTATCATCCATTTGTTCAGACCCGACTGGCACAATAATTATTTCCGCATCGTCATCATTATCAATGTTGGCCGTTGCCACGGAAAGTCCCTGGGTGTGATTCTTGCCATAAGGGTAGAATTTTATATTCCCGGGTTTTCCAGTAGGCAAGTAGCTAACGACTTGCGCAGAAGTACCTGGAGCGTCAGCAAGCACGATTTCATTTTCTAAACCAACGCTGGATTGACTACTGATCTTTAAAGTGTTTGGGAAAACATTGGCAGTCTTAAAAGCGTAGGTTAGACTTCCGTTTGACTCAAAAATCTTTACCAGCGAATTTTTTTCCAACTTAGTAGTAACAATTTCAAATCGGTTATCATTATTAATATCAATAGCAACAGGTATCACCCCAGTCCTTATTTCTTTTGGATAAGCCCAAAAACCAAAAATGTTTTCTCCTTCGGCATTGAAAATTTTAATCAAAGGACCGCCGCCTTGGCCAGGTGCAACAATAATTTCATCTATTTTATCGCCGTTTACATCGCCGACATCCAGATATACGCCGCCTTTAAAAGCTTCTTCAAAAGCAAAAAAGGTGTTTAAGCGGTTACCCTCAATGTCGAAAATCCAGATTTCAGGCGTGGTGCCCTTTCCAAAGCCAGCGACAATCTCTTTTTTACCATCGCCATTTATATCCCCGACCGCCACCCTGACCGCCGGTTTATTTTTTACGCTTTCCAGCTTTATGTTTCGAAGAACATGCCCGTCAGAGTTTAACATTCGGATGCCAGGATTTTTTCCAGCCGGTGTCCCGTAAATTAATTCTGAAATACCGTCATCGTTTAAGTCGGCTGAAGCGATATTTGCGCCAATCGGGATGTTTGAAATTTTCCTGACTAATTTGCCATTTGACTCATAAATGCCGGCTTGGGGACTGGCGGCCAGACTGGTTTTGGCAAATATAAAAAAATTAAGCCCTAAAGCGCAGATGGTCAAAATCTTTAAAATACCTTGATTTTTTCGCATTTTTGTTGTTTATTTTTGCTTTTATATTTTTATATTAACACAAAAACGACATTCAGTCAACTTTTTAGGCATTACCTGATTGATTTAAACCTAGTCCGCTACAGTAATTCTTTGTTTTTAGTTCAAAGGGAATTAATGCTATCTGGAAGATGATCAATTCCCTGAAACTCCTTCACGACAATCGACTTAATTTTCTGCTTAACCCTTGGTTTTACAAAGGTGATTGTCATTTCCTTTTGTCCACCGATGCTTTCGCAATCGTTTTCAATTAAAATATCTGGCATTATTCTTTCAACAACATCTTTATATTTTTCATTCGCCTTTCGATATTCTAATAGTCCTTTTGGGGAATTATTTTGATTAAAAACATTTTGAATTTCATCTATCTCCTGCTGTTTTTTTCGAGAGGTTATATAAACAATTTGTATACCTTGATTGACCCAATTCTGAATTTTGCCTACTGCATTAGCAATGGATGCATAATTAGCATAATTCCTTACAGATGGATTCTTATTTATAACCTACTTAACAATTTCGTCACAATTGTGCCCAATAGCACTTTCGTGCATCAATACTGTTCCTTCTGTAAAGATAGCTATTTGCATAGGCTTATTCCCCATGACACTTTTGATTTCATTTGTGAGCCCATAGAGATTTTTTCGGCCATATCGCAAGGAAATAAGCACTCGAATCTAATACATTATTAAACCAAGCGAATCGAAATTCTTCTGATTTAATCTTATGAATTTTAGCATCCATAGGATCGTTATAATGGAAAAAACCATTTCTATATTCTCTAATGACTATAAAGTGTCCCATTTTAGTCAGTTTTTTATTGTGGAGCAACGAAGACCGAACGGCTAATATCACCGGTATTCTTCTCCAGAGATATTTTAATACAACCTTCACATCAGGCTTCTTGATCTTCGCCTTACTGCCGGCGAGTAACTTGTTATATGATAAACATTCAGTTTCAAACCCAAGTTTCTTCGCCGCCTCTGACAATTTTACCGTTCTAACACCATATCGACTTATCTTACCAGTAAGTTTCTTAAGATCATTTTCTGTAATTTTTTCACCAAAATATGCCAACACCATTCTCAAGGCTGTTAGTCCACAAGTATTTTTCTTCTGTTTGAATAATGGAATTTTCATAGATAGTGTTTGTCCCTATTCCCCGTGATATTTCCGATTTTTAATAATTAACCGCGGAAATTATTTCTTAATCCTGGATATATTGTCGGTTGTAATCCAAGCCGACATCATCCCAAATCCAATTTTATCAATCTCAAATGGCCTTATTTCAATAGGGTTCTTTAAGAATATGAGCAGACAGTATTTCTTGTCTTTGAATCTTTCAAAAAATTGGCGGGATTTTCCTTTTTCTATCCCATCTTGCTCGCCATATCCGTTTAGGATTTCTTTTACTATTTTCGGAGTCAAATTTGAAAATTGCATTACTTTACTAACTTTTGCTTTTACTCTTACAGGCCCACCTGAATCTTTAAAATAAATCGTTTCTCCTTGTTTAATTGCACTCCAGGGCTTGCACTTTACAGAATACCAGCGGGATTCAATTTTCTTTTGACCATTTAGAATTTTATCAGTGAATCCCCATGATTTTCTCATTATTGCTAGATGTTCCATACCCTACGCCCCATGGCACTTTTTATACTTCTTACCGCTTCCACAAGGGCAAGGATCATTGCGCCCGATTTTTTGATTGGCATAAGGATTGGTTGAGCTTTGCGAAACTTGCGGTGCAGAAGTGAAATTACTTTCCGAAGCTTCTTTGGCTGGCGCGGACAAGGTTAAATTTTTTGACTGGGCTTGCTGTTGTTCAACCATGCTCTGGGAAACCCGGGCTTTAAAAATGGTGTGAACTAATTGCGAACGGATTGTGCCAAGCAATTGGCTAAACAAGAGATAAGATTCTTTTTTATATTCAACCAAAGGATCTCTTTGACCATAGCCCCTTAAGCCAATGCCTTGCCGCAGGTGATCCATCAAATCCAGATGTTCAATCCATAAGGTGTCAATAACCCGTAGTTCCACCGCTCTTTCAACCAGGCGCATCAAATTTTGATTCTGACTTTGGGCTTCCCGTCCAGCCGGCGTTTCATTAACTTCCTTTTCCAGCTTGGTATAAGCTTCCTGTAGCATTTTTTGAAGATGCTCGGTGATGGCGTTTCGAGTCGCAGCAGTTGAGCTGACTGTGCTGGCCTCCTGCCTGAAAGATTCCAATTTCAGTCTGGCTTGCAGGGGGATGGAAAAAATTGAATCAACCGATTCGTAAATTTCATCCAAATTCCACTGATCTTCTTTTTCACCCGAGGTGTGGGTTGAAACGATTTGATTTATTTCATCGTTCAGAGCTTGCAAAATGGTTTCTTTGCGGCCGGCTGGTTCGGACAAGCAATTCAAAACATCGCGGCGCCGGGAATAAATAACCTCACGATGTTTGTTAATTACATCATCGTATTCCACCAAATGTTTGCGGATGTCAAAGTTATGACCTTCAACTTTTTTCTGCGCGCCTTCAATCGAACGGGAAATCATTTTATTTTCAATAGGCATATCTTCTGGCACGTGCAGTCTTTCCATCAGGCTTTTAACCCTGTCGCCGCCAAAAATCCGCATAAGGTCATCCTCCAAAGACAGGAAAAATTGAGATGAGCCCGGGTCGCCCTGCCGGCCGGAACGACCGCGCAACTGATTATCAATGCGCCTGGATTCGTGCCTTTCTGTGCCAATCACATGTAAGCCGCCCAGTTCTTTGACCTTTTTCGCCTCTTCTGGTTTTAAGGGGTTGCCTCCCAGGATAATATCTACGCCTCTTCCGGCCATGTTCGTGGCCACTGTAACCGCACCTAAACGGCCAGCTTGGGAAATTACTCCAGCTTCTTTTTCATGGTTTTTGGCATTTAATAATTCATGGGGTATGCCTTCCCGCTGCAATAACTGGCTTAGCATCTCATTTTTGGCAATTGAAATTGTACCGATCAGAATCGGCTGACCCTGGTCGTGTCTGATTTTAATGTCTCTGACTATTGCTTCATATTTGCCCATTTCAGTTTTATAGACACTGTCAGCCGAGTCTTTTCTGACCATGGGTTTATTAGTGGGGATACTGACGACTTCTAAATTATAAATTTTCGAAAATTCCTCGGCTTCGGTGGCGGCCGTGCCAGTCATGCCTGCCAGCTTTTTATACATTCTAAAATAATTTTGAAAGGTGATAGTGGCTAAAGTTTGAGACTCTTGCTTAATTTCAACATGCTCTTTGGCTTCAATGGCCTGATGCAGGCCTTCGGAATAACGTCTGCCATGCATAAGCCTACCAGTAAATTCATCAACGATAATTACTTCATTATCCTTGACAACATAATCTCGGTCCCGTTTAAAAAGCGCATGAGCCTTTAAGGCCTGCTCAATATGGTGGACGGTTTCCACGCCTCCAGCCTGATAGATATTGCCGATGCCTAACCAACCTTCGATTTTAGAAATACCTTCTTCGGTCAAAGTTGAAGCCCGTAATTTTTCATCAACATTATAATCAGGACCTTCTTCCAATCTTTGAACCAAATCCGCAAAACGATAATACTGCTCGCTGGGCGTGTCTGACGGGCCAGAAATAATTAAAGGCGTTCTGGCTTCATCTATCAAAATTGAATCAACTTCATCGACAATGGCATATACCAATTCCCGCTGGGCCAGATATTGGGGATCTGGGACCATATTATCGCGCAAATAATCAAAACCGAATTCATTATTGGTGCCATAAGTAATGTCCGCCTTATAAGCAGTAGTGCGGTCAACCGGCCGCAAATTTTTGGTAAATTCATCGCCTTCAAAATCCGGATCATAGACAAATGCCGCTTCATGCTGGATTGTGCCCACAGAAAGGCCGAGGAAATGATAAATTTGCCCCATCCAACGGGTATCGCGTTTGGCCAAATAGTCATTGACTGTAACCACATGGACGCCTTTACCCGTGATTGCGTTCAGGTAAGCCGGCAAAGTGGCAACTAAAGTTTTTCCTTCACCAGTCCGCATTTCTGAAATTCTGCCCTGATGTAAAACTATACCGCCCATCAACTGGACATCAAAATGCCTCTGGCCGAGTGTCCGTTTGGCAGCTTCTCTGACTAAAGCAAAAGTTTCGGGCAATAACTTATCCAAAGATTCGCCTTTGAGGAAGCGTCCGTAAAACTCCTTGGTTTTTTCTGAAAATTTTGAATCAGGATAGTCCTTTACTTCATTTTCCAGAGCATTAATCTGCCTAATCAAAGGCTCCAAGTCCTTTACGACTTTATCATTTGGGTTGCCAAAAATTTTGTTAATTATTCCCATAAAGCCACTACATTTTACTCATTCTGCCTTATAAATCAAGAGCTGGGCCTAATTCAAGCCGTGGTGGCCAGCGCGTTTTGAAAGCCAGAGTTCTTTGGCATCCCGTAGCTGCCGTTCCATTTTTTCTTTAACTAAATCCACGGCCTCAAGCATGTCATCGGCCTTAACCCTAGCTTTATAAATTTTACCAAGCCAGACCACTGACGCTTCTACCCTATAAATATCTCCAGTATGCTGATTGCGATCAAAATCCAATCTGACTTTCATTTTCGTGATTGGCTGGCGGCTCAATTTGTTCAGCGGCTCTAATTTCTCTTCTACAAAAGTTTCTAAATTTTGTGTTAAGCGAAAATTTTTTGTCGAAATGATCATATTTCAAAAAAATTAATTAAAACCAAGATATCTGACTTCTTCTTCTAATTGTACTCCAAATTGATCGCGGATTTGCTGCTTGATGAAGCTTATAAGAATGATTATGTCTTCGGCCTTGGCTTTGCCAGTATTGATAATGAAATTCCCATGCTCTTCAGAAATTTTCGCGCCACCGATGGTTTTTCCCTTTAGTCCAGCCTCATCAATTAACTTCCCGGCAGATTTGTTTGCCGGATTTTTAAAGATACAGCCGGCGCACCAAACGCCTTTAGGTTGCCAAGATCTTTTTTCCATAGCTTCCTTAACCAATTTTTGGGATTCGATTGGCTGAGCTGGTGCTAAAATTAAAATTGCCGAAATGATGATATCTTCGGGGGTATATTTGAATCTAGTGTAACGATATGAAACATCTAATTGACTCTTGTCGCATATTTTTAGTACACCGGTTTTGTCCACATATTTCAGCGATTCAACATATTCAGCAATGCCATGACCGCTGGTGCCCGCATTGCCGGCAATGGCGCCGCCGAACGAGCCAGGAATGCCAATCGCGAATTCTAAGCCTGTTAAATTTTGGCTTAAGGCCGTTCTGATAATTTTTGCCAAACTCGTGCCAGCGTCAGCATCCAATTTATTCGTATCAATCAAATCACAGCGCGAAGAAGATATTTTGATTATTAAACCATTAAAACCCTGGTCAGAAACCAAAACATTGCTGCCGCCACCAAGCGCGGCGAATTTCAGCCCGGCTTTATTGGCAATTCTAATTGCTTTTTGGATGATTTCCGAATCATTGGTTTCCAAAAAATAAGCGGCTGGGCCACCCACCTTAAAGGTGGTGTGATTTGCCAAGACTTCGTCTTTTTTAATTATCCCGATTGCTTCCAGTTCAGGGCTAAAAATTTTTGTTGACATAAATTATCTAATTGTCTACACTATAGCGCAATTTAACATAAACATTAAATTTTTTTGGAGGTAAAAAAGTTGCCTTTACAATATTACTTACGGATACTTTCAGAGTGGTTTTCCAGCCATATCTGGGTCTTAATGCTGATTTGCGGCCTACTGGGTTTCCTGTTGGGAGTCTCAATTTTGGCAGCGAGGTTTAATAGCATCAAGGGATACATAAAATTAGTTCAGTATTCATCAGTTGAGGAACTTAGTTCAAAATGGCTGGGCGTAAAGATTATTTGCAAAAAAATCTATGCGAATAATACTGCGATACAATCTCGCGCCCTAAACATTCCCCCGCCAGCTTTAAGATCAAATGGCGTCCTGCTTTCACCAGAACAAGTTTTGGTGACCCAGCCTAATGAGTTAATCTACTACCTTCCGGAAAATGCCAACACACCAGGAGCAAAAGGCATCGCCTTCCCTTCTAAAGTCAGACTGGTTTATGGCAATCCGCCAATTCCAGAATTGACCGGGATTTTGCCGGTTGTGCCAGTTTTAGCCCCGGCCAGCGGAATCTGGCTGTCAACAAAAGTTGGACCGCAAAATATCACGGTTGATATTCTCGACAAAAGGTACCGAGGCAAACATTCCAGATTATTGAGAAATTTGTATATCCTGGATTATGTTGAAAAAGACGATTTGCTTGGCTACATCCAGCCGGTTGAAAAAAAATCCAAGCCAGTTTCGGTCTTTGCGCCAGTTAGCGGGTATATCCTACAATTTGGAGCATTAGAGAAAACTAGCATAGCAAAAGGCGCAAGCGTAATGCTATTGGCTCGAGTAAATTCTGTGATAATAAAATCAGAACATGTTGGGACTTTCTTTACTCATGAAAATAATCAACCATTATTCCAGCTTGGACAAATAGTCAAAGCCGGAACAACAATTGGCTATTTAACTCATTTGCGGAATATTCGGCATGATATTAAAGCGCCCTGCGATTTGGTTTTACTTCGCTGTTTTGTTTATTCTGACCAGTCCGAACTAGGCACTCCGGTCGGATTCGCGGATGATCTTTTTTCTTATCGAGCTATTAATAAACCCCTCGTCTAAAAAACAAGGGGTTTTATTTTTTTTGCCAATTGATAAAAATTCGTGATATCACCGGCGCCAACTGTTAAAATAACATCCCCTGGTTTGATTATTTTTTTTGCTATTTCAACGGAATCAGCCACATCTTTGGCATAATAGACCCCATTTCCAAGTTTTTCCACTATTTCTTTGCTGGAAATTTTGATATTTTCTTCTCTGCCAGCCACCTGATAAATTTCCGGAATTATATTTAAGTCAGCAAGCTTTAAAGTTTCCACAAACTCTTTGAAAAATTGCTTGGTTCGAATTTTTTGATGCGGCTGAAAAACGCAAACAACCCTCTTCCCAGGATAAGCCTGCCTGGCAGCCAACAAAGTCGCTTTTAGCTCTGTTGGATGGTGAGCATAATCATCAATTACCGTAGCGTCTTGCCACTCACCCTTTTTTTCAAACCTGCGCCAGCTGCCAGGGAATTTTTCAACAGCGGCTTTGGCAATTTGGAAATCAATCTTCATCACATAAGCAATTGCCAAAGCCGCCAAGATATTTAAAACATTATGTTGACCAAAAATTTTTGTCTCTATGGTTCCGTTGTAAAGGCCTTTGACTTTGAAATTAACACCTTCCTTTCCAGTATTCACTTCAAAGGCCATAATATCCGTGTTTTCAAAGCCAAAGCTTAAAACTTCAGCTTGGGTTGATTTTTTTATATCACTAAAATTTTTATCTTGCGCGTTAAGAATCAAACTTCCAGAAATTGGTAGTTTTCCAGCAAATTTTTTAAAAGCTTCCAAGATCGAGGCTTCATCTTTATAAACATCAACGTGGTCAAGTTCAATGTTTAATATCGCCGCAACAGTCGGCCGGTAATCCAAAAAGGCTCTTTTATACTCGTCTGCCTCAACCAGCAAATCCTCACCCTTACCAACCCTTTCATTGGTATTGCCAAAAATTCCCAGCCGCGTCCCCACAATTACAGTCGGGTCTTTTTTTGCTTCAATCAAAATTTGAGCCAAAATAGCAGTAGTGGTTGACTTGCCGTGTGTACCGGCAATAGCAATCCCTTTTTTGCCAACCATTAATTCACCGATTGATTGAGGATAGGAAACCGCAGGAATTTTCAATTTTTTTGCCTGCAGTAATTCCGGATTGGTTTCTGGAATAGCATTACTGTAAATTACTAAATCACTGTCGCTAGGGAGATTAACTTCTTTGTGTTCCCCGATTGATATATTTGCTCCGTTTTCGATAAGCCATTTAGAAGTCGGCTGCAAAGTTAAATCACTGCCGCTGACTTGCTTATGATTTTCCAAAGCCCATTTGGCAATAGCCGAGGTGCCTATGCCGGATACGCCAATAAAATGAATTTTTTTAGCAGATAATAAAGTCATTGTTTTAGAATAAATTCGGCGATTTTCCCAGCCCCATCTGTTTGCCAGATATTTGAGATGTTTTGGCTGAGTTTCTGCAGCTTCTCCAGATTGAAAATATTTTCTTCAATCATCGCCGCAAAAATTTCTGGTTCAAGGCTTTCCTGGCTCATGGTTAATACTCCGTGATCATGTAAATAGTCGGCGTTTTGCTCCTGGTGGGTTTTTGGCAAAGGCACAACTATGGCAGCCTTTTTCAGAGCTGCCAACTCTGCTAAAACATTACTGCCAGCCCGACTAATGACTAAATCAGCAGCAGCGTAAAAATCCGGCAGTTCTTGATTGATAAATGGGACCTGTACATAGTTTTCACGCTTAACATTTGGAATTCCTTTGCCTGGTCCGGTTATATGCAAAATCTGGATGTCTTGGGAGAGCCGCGGAAGGCAGGCAATAAATTTTTTATTCAAAGCTAAAGCTCCGGTACTTCCCCCAATTACCAGCAAAACAGGTTTACTTGGGACAAAATTAAATTTTTTACAAATATTTTCGGGTTTGCCTTCAAATAAAATCTTTCTTACTGAAAAACCTAAAACTTTTGATCCGCCGGGCACAACCTTTGCAGCAATATCCGAAGTGGCGATTTTAAATTTGGCTCTTTTGGAAATGTATTTATTCGCCAGACCAAGCTCCACATCTTGCTGATACATTAAAAGCGGCAGTTTCAGTTTCCAAGCAGACCAAGCCACTGGCACGGCGACAAAACTGCCGGCGGTTAAAATCAGGTCTGGTTTTAATTCTTTAAGTTTTTTCAAAGTCCAAAAACCAGCGTAAAAAATTTTAAAAGCATCAGTAAAATTCAAAAAAGAAAAATATCTCCGGAATTTTCCAGAAGCTATGGGGAAAAATTCAAAACCAGCCTCTTCCACGAATTTTCTTTCAAAAAGATTGCGACTGCCCCAAAACACCAGCTCTATATCTGGTTTTCGAATTTTTACTTCTTTGGCAATGGCCAGAAGCGGATTGATCGAACCCAGGGTTCCGCCGCCGACTAATAATATTTTCATGACCGTAACTGTTTAGTCACATTCAAAAATATACCAGTGGAAGCCAGCAGAAAAATAAGCGCAGTGCCGCCATTAGAAATAAACGGCAAGGGTACGCCTGTCAGAGGCAGTAAAGCTGTCAAAGCGCCGATATTAACAAAAGCTTGGGCGGTTATCCAGGTAATTGTGCCGATCATAATTAAACGGCCACCCTCATCTGAACATTTAGCAATTAACCTCCGCCCGCGGATAAACAAAGCAGCGTATAAAGCAACAATACCCAAAACAGCGAAAAAACCAAGTTCTTCAGCGGCGACGGCGAAAATTGAATCCCCGGCTGCCTCTGGCAGGTTATTAAATTTTTGCACGGATTTGCCCAAACCGCGGCCGAACAAGCCGCCAGAGCCAATAGCCAACAAAGATCGATTGATATGATATCCAGTTCCTTGCACATCCTGATTAGGATTAAGAAAGGTGGTCAACCTGGAGGCGCGATAAGGCTCGATTTTGACCATAAGCAACACCACTATGATTATACCTAGAAACATCCATAATAAGTGCTTTACCGGGGCGCCAGCCGCAAAATACATTACCACAGCTATAATAAAAAGAATAATAGTGGTGCCTAAATCTGATTGCAGCATTAAAATCACTGATGCCAGGCCTAAAATGGCGACAAAAGGGTAAAAACTTTTCGAAAGGTTCTGCCAATTATTTCTGATACCAGGCAGCCAGGCAGCCAAAAAAATTATCATGGCGGTTTTTAAAGCTTCTGAAGGCTGAAAAAAGAAACCGCCGATATTAATCCAGCGGCTGGCGCCCAATAATTCTTTGCCGATTCCTGGTATAAAAGGTAAAAAAAGCAAAACAAAAGAAATTATCAAAATAATTTTTGACCATTTCAGTAATTTTTGATAATCCAGACTTTGCAAAAAATACGAAAAAATAAAACCCATCAGCAGCGGAATTATTTGCTTTATCAATAAGCCATTTGGGTCCCCCAGAGTCTGGAATGATTCAGCCGAACTGGCCGACGAAAAAATAATTACGCCAAGCGTGCAAAGCGAAATAATTAAAGCTAAAAAAATTGAATCTGGTCTTCGATAGGCAATCATCTGATTTTTTTTACGGCTTTGGTAAATTGTCTGCCCCGGTCAAATTCATTTTTAAAAAGTCCAAAGCTGGCTGCACCAGGGTTTAAAATAATAATGTCTGCTGGTTGCGATAACTGCCAGGCCAATTGAACAGCCTTTTGCATCGATCCAGCTTTGATCTTTTTTATTTTTATTCTGGACCAAATCCTATCAGTGGCGCTGCCTGGCAAAGCTATGGCAATTTTGGATTTTAGATTTATCAATTTTGCAAAATTATCCATTTTCAATTTTTTATCAGACCCGCCGAAAATTAAGATATTATTTTTGCACAAACTCTTTAAGCCCGCTTCAGCGGCAATTGGGTTAGTAGCGGTTGTATTGTTAATGAAAGTCCGTTTTTTATATTTTCTAATTATTTCAAACCTTTCCTCAACTCCTTTAAAATTCAGAATTTTTCTTCTGATTAAATTAGCTGGCAAACCGAGCAAGTGGCCAACAAGCGCGACATTTACTGCGTTTCGCCAAGAAGCGTAATCCTGGAGTTTACATTTATTTAAATTAACGATTGGTTTTTTCGAGCCTTTCATTTTTACAAATACAGACTTGTTTTCAATCCAGGCAGAAGCGCGGGGGTGAAAATCCAAACTTGTCCGATAAATTTTGCCTCGGGGTTTGATTTTAGAAAATTTTTGCCATTCACTGTCTAAAGGCAATATGGTTATGTCGTTTTTGCCCTGACCGCTAAAAATCTTAACTTTTTCTTTTGCGTACTCTTTCATGGTTTCATGCCGGTTCAAATGATCTGAATATAGGTTGGTAACAATAACGATCTTTGCCGCTAGAGGCAGAGTTAAATCTGCCAACTGGAAGGACGATAATTCGAGTATGACCGGAGTTTTTTTGTCAAAAGCTTTTTTTTGAGATAGGGGTGAAATTTTTAAATTTCCCGCAACAACTGGTGAAAATTTTTCTTTTAACAGATAGCCCAGCCAATTTGCAGTGGTTGTTTTTCCTTTAGTGCCAGTGACGGCCAAAACCGGATTTTGACTGGCTGAACGAAACAAAGAAATGTCGCTGGTTATTAATTTGCCCAGCTTTTTAAATCTTTGTAAAAGCGGATCTTTTGGATCAACCCCTGGATTTTTGATAATTATGTCGCAGTTTGTCAGTAATTTCCGTCCACTTGGCCCAAAGGCGAATTTAACCGGCAAACCAGCCAATCGTTTTAGAATTGGATAGAAATTTTTTCTTGGCTTATCGTCAATTACAAAAACTTTTGCCCCAGCCTTTACCACGTATCTGACGCAAGCTTCGCCACCGCCTAAAATGCCAAGTCCAAAAATCGCAACTTTTTTACCCCGCAAATCGTATTTCTGACTCGTCAAATTCCTTCTTGAATTAGTTTTTTTTAGATTAAAAACAGCCATATTAAAAAGCATACCATGCTTGTATTATATTGAAAAAATTGCTTTTTTAAGTCTTATCAACCAAAAACACCACCACGCCTATCACCCCGGTTACCGCGGAAATGACCCAAAACCGCATGACTATTTTCGATTCTGGCCAGCCTTTTGCTTCCAAATGGTGATGAATCGGTGATGATAAAAATAATTTTCGCTTCCAGAGTTTTTTCGAGGCGACCTGCAAAATCACGCTTAATGACTCAATCACAAAAAGCAGGCCAATTATCGGCAAAAGCAAAGCGCTGTTAGTCAGCATGGCCACAATACCCAAAGTCACACCCAAAGACATGGCTCCGGTATCGCCCATAAAAAACCTGGCTGGCGGGATGTTAAACCACAAAAAGGCCAGCAAGGCGCCGACAATTACCCCGCACAAAGTTGCCAGCTCATACCTTTGCTGAAGAAAAGCAATTGCTCCAAAAGCGCTAAAAGCAGCCAATAAGGTTCCGCCTGATAAGCCGTCCAAACCATCAATTTCGTTCACTGAAAAAGCCGTACTGACTATGATAAAAATGAAAAGCGGAATATACCACCAGCCAATTTCAAAATTACCCAGAAATGGGACATGAATTAAACTAAAATCCAGCTTGGAATAAAACCAAAACGCGCCTACAATCGCGATGGCAGTGTAAATCAAAATTTTGTGCCTGACCTGCAGTCCACCGCCTTTCGGGCCCCAGCCTTTGACATTAAAATAATCATCCACAAAGCCGACTAAAGCCGAGGCTACTAAAGCGCCCAAAGGCAGCCAGGTCTGTTGCCGCGTTAAAAAATTCAATTCATGCCAAAAACCCGAAGGCACCAATTGTCTAATCACAAAAAACAAAACCGCGAATACGCCAACACTCACCCAAATTATCACCCCGCCCATTGTCGGAGTTCCGGATTTCTTTTCATGAAATTTCGCAAAAACCGGAGCTTCTTCCATGGAGCGAATTTTTTTACCTAATTTATACTTGTACAATACCGCAGCCCAAAACGGAGTAAAGGCAATGGCCACAATAAAAGCTAAAGTAGTGAGAAAAAAAATCCTGATTATCGGTTGTAATTCAATCATGATAAAGTTTGCTGATATTGCAAAAGCCAGATCACCCAAACCAAGCCGAGGCTTAAAAATACGCTGCCATAGTGTACTAAGTGCCAAGCTCTGGCCGTGAATTTCTTAAGCCAAGCTAAAAGCCAAAAATAGTTTATCAAAACTGCCAAGGTCCCAATAGCCGGTAAAAGCCAAATTTGCCACCAAACGCCTATCATGTCAATGCCAAACGGGATGTTATAATGAAGTACAATATTTGTTGAACCATATGGAAAATCCAAAATGACAATCAACCAGGAAAGTCCAAGTCCAATTAAGCAGACGACAAAGGCCGCAGCTTCCCATTTTTTACATCCGCAAAAAAATCGGCTTTTATTTTTGGATATTCCAAAAACCTGGTCGCGGCTGCTGATTTTCGGGCTACTAGTCATCATGGCTATATTTCAGATTACCTCAATGCGCCAAGAAGTCCAAACCATTGACGAGGGAGCGCATTTGGCCGCCGGAGTTTCTTATTGGCTGACCCACGATTACCGCCTGAATGAAGAGCACCCGCCTTTGGTCAAACTGATCGCTGCCCTGCCAGTAGTTTTAGCCAGACCCCACATTTCCTTTGATACCCAAGCCTGGAAACACGCTAACCAATGGCAATTTGCCAGGGATTTACTTTATAACAATGGCAATGACGCGGATAAATTACTATTTTTTGGCCGCTTGCCAATGGTGGGTTTGAGCTTATTGCTGGGTCTTTTCATCTATCTCTGGGCAAAAAAAATTGCGGGCGGTTTAGCCGGCCTACTGGCTTTAGCTTGGTTTGTTTTTGATCCAAATTTTTTAGCGCACGGGCGTTACATAACTACTGATGTTCCAGTGGCCCTGGGCTTTGCCGCCAGCCTGTATTTTTTATTTAAATTGCTTGAGAAATGGAACTGGCGGCATGCTGTTTATTTTGCCATGGCTTTTGGCCTTACCCAAGTCACGAAATTTTCAGCAATAATTTTGTGGCTGCTGATTATTTTAATTTCAGCTGTCTGGTTTGCCAAAAAGCAAAACTCGGCAAAACTTGTAGTTAAAAAAACTTTGCGGGTTTTTGGATTGGCTTTTTTAGGTACGGTTGTATCAGTCCTGATTGTTTATACCGGTCAGATCAAGTCGGGCAAAACTGATCCTTGGATCACAGCTTTGCATCAAGAGCGCGAGCAAATTGTCAGCCAAGGAACCAACCCTTCTGATGGAAAAAGTAAAATTGGCAAGGTTGTAAATTATGCAGTCAGGGAATTGCCAGTGCCTGGCTGGTCATATTTCAAAGGTCTGGCCTTGGTTGTTAATCATGACTACAGGGGCCATTTAGCCTATCTAAACGGACAATACTCTAATTTTGGCTGGTGGTACTATTTTCCTGAAGCTTTTTTGATAAAAACGCCTTTAGCCAGCTTGATATTGATAATGATTGCCTTAATGGCCCTGGCTTTATCGCTGAAAAATCCAAAAAGTGAAAAAATCCGGCCTGGACTTTGGATTTTATTGACATCATCAGGCCTATACTTTCTGTGGAGCTTGACCAGTCATATCAATTTAGGCCTACGGCATATTTATCCAGTCTATCCGGGGCTTTTTGTTTTAATCGGCATCTTCCTGGCTTCTGTTTTTATGCATGGCCACAAGATATTAAAAATAATTGCCGTTGTTTTTCTAGGTCTTTATTTGGCGACCAGTATTATGGCCTATCCAAATTACACTGCCTATTTTTCAGAAATGGCCGGTGGTTATAAAAATGGCCCGAAGTATTTAGTTGATTCAAATATAGATTGGGGCCAGGACGCCAAAAGGCTGAAACAATTCATGCTGGAAAACAACATACCTTTTGTTTGCATGAGTTATTTTGGCCAAGCCAGTTTGGAATATTATCAAATCGATTTTCGTTATTTGCCAACCAAAGACGACCCTCATGAGCCTGAAAGTGTCAACTGCGTGGTGGCAATAAGTATAACCAGCTATTTATCCGAAGACGGCGCTTATTGGTGGCTGAAAAAATACCAGCCAGACGAAAGCATTGGCGGCTCGATTAATGTTTACGATTTTCGGAACGGCCGCTCGCCCAAATTAAGATAACAAAAAGGTAATCCATAGCAGTTGGTACAAGGAGTAGAATGAGATAGCTCATCCTTAACCCTTGTCCCATGATCGCTTTTCTCAAACAAATACCCTCAGAAAACGGTATACAAAAAGACATTTTTTTGTTATAATTTAGTCATGCTTGTTGTTAAAATAAACTTCAGTGAAAACTAAATTACTTGCCAAAATAATCCAGGAGGCGAATCTTTTGCCGGCTGAACGACTCAAATCCGCCTTAACCGCCATTGAGCAACAAAACATTGAGCTGGAGCGATATTTGATTGATGAAAATCTGCTTTCGGAAAATGTCCTCTATGAAGCAATCGCTACTTACTATCGATTGCCTTTTGTTGATTTGAAGCAGGCCACCATTCGAAAAGATGTACTTGAGACCGTACCCGAACCCCTAGTTCAAGTTCATCAGGTAGTGGCTTATGACATGGACCCAAAAAAAATTAAGTTGGCGACTCTGGATCCCAGAGATCTTCAGACTTTTGAGTTTATTAAGAAAAAAACCGGCTTAAATCCGGAAATCGCCATTACCACGCCTTCTGGCATTAAAAACGCACTTAGCCAATTTCATAAAGGTCTATCAGCAACTTTTAAGGAAATTACCAAGGAGACCGAAGAATCTGAAGAAGATGGTAGCGGAAAAAAATTAAGTGAACTGGCTGAAGACTTGCCCATTGTCAGGATTGTCGACAGCATGCTGGAATACGCGATTTTTGAAAGTGCATCGGATATCCACATTGAACCGCAGGAAAATGAACTGGCCGTGCGATACCGCATTGACGGCCGTTTAAAGCAGGTCATGACCCTGCCAAAAAATATCCAGTCAGGCATAATTGCCAGAATTAAAATTCTTTCAAATTTGAAAATTGACGAACACCGCCTGCCCCAGGACGGCCGCTTTACCATTAATTCTAAGGACTACAAAGTGGCATTCCGCGTTTCTATTTTACCGGTTTATGACGGAGAAAAAGCGGTTTTACGTTTGTTAAACGAATCAGCCCAAGTTTTGACTTTGGAACAGCTTGGTCTTCAGCCAAGGCCCTTGGAAATGTTGAAAAGAAATATTAAAAAACCCCATGGCATTATTTTGGTGACTGGTCCGACTGGCTCTGGCAAAACCACCACGCTTTATACCGTCCTGAATATCTTAAACAAACCCGAAGTCAATATCTCCACGGTTGAAGACCCGATTGAGTACCGGATGCCTAAAATTAATCAAAGCCAGGTCAATCCAAAAATCGGCTTTTCTTTTGCCAACGGCCTGCGCTCGCTTCTGCGGCAAGACCCCAACATCATCATGGTTGGTGAAATCCGTGATAATGAGACTGCGGAAATTGCTGCCAACGCTGCCATGACCGGGCACTTGGTTCTTTCCACCCTCCATACCAATGACGCGGTTACTGCCCTGCCCAGGCTTGGTGAAATGGGCGTACCTTCTTTTTTGATTGCTTCAACCACCAACATACTGATGGCCCAAAGGCTTGTCAGAAAAATCTGTTTGCACTGCATCCAAAGCTACACACTTTCAAAAGCCGCGGTTGAGGATCTGGATAAACAATTTAATGTTAAATTCATTCTTAACACGCTTGAACGGGAAGGCGCCATAATTTCAGCCTCAACATCAATAGAATCTTTGCTTTTTTACCGAGGCAAAGGCTGCAAGCAATGCAATCACGAAGGCTACAAAGGCAGAATCGGTATTTACGAAGTTTTGGAGATAACCCACGAAATTGCCGACTTAATTTTAAATAAATGCACAACCGAAGACTTGCGCCGTGCCGCGCAAAAACAAGACATGCTGACCATGGCTGAAGACGGCTTTATTAAAGCTAAATACGGAATAACCACCATAGAAGAGGTTTTGCGCGTTACCAAAGAATAAACTATGCCAAAATTCTTTTACACTGCCAAAAACGCCTCTGGCCAGACCTCAACCGGCACTCTGGAAGCAAAAAACGAACAGTTCTTGGGTTCATTACTGAAAGTCAGAGGAATGGCCCTGGTAAATACCCGGCTGATAACTCCTGGCGTCAAAAAAAAATTCAAAGTCAATTTCATTTTCGGCGGAGTTCCGGTGGTGCAAAAAATATTTTTTTTGCAGAATCTGCAGGTTATGGTCAAAACCGGCTTTTCTCTTAGCCATGCTTTAGACACCCTGGCCAAGCAAACAGAGCACAAAGGCTTTAAAAAAATCATCGAATCAATCAGCCATGATGTAGAAAGCGGCACCACCCTTTCAATCTCCATGGGAAAATATCCAAAAATTTTCCCCGAGCTTTTTACCAACATGATTGCGGCAGGCGAAGTTTCGGGAAAACTGGACGAAGTTTTATACCGGCTGACAATTCAGATAAAAAAAGATCATCAACTTGTCGCTAAGGTTAAGGGTGCTTTGACTTATCCAGTGATCGTAATTTCCGCCATGATTGTTTTGGGCGTGGTTATGATGACAGTAGTTATCCCGAAGTTGATGACGGTTTTTACTCAAACTGGCGGAACCTTGCCTTTGCCAACCCGAATTCTTATAGGAATTTCTAATTTTTTTCAGCATTACATTTTTTTCCTCATACCCGCCATTATCGGCCTGGCGATATTATTTCGCTGGGTCATTCACACGCCAAAGGGCCGCCACATCTGGCATGGACTGCTTTTAAGAACTCCTATTTTCGGCCCGATTATCAAAAAAATTAATCTAGCAAGATTTACCAGGAATTTAAGCTCCCTGCTGAAAACTGACATTCCAATAGTCCAAACCTTCCAGATTATTTCCCGGACAATAGGCAATGTCATCTTCAGAGAATCTTTGGAAAAAACCGCAAATGAGCTCAAAAAAGGTTCAAGTATTGCCAGCATTCTAGCTTTACATCCCCACCTTTACCCGCCAATAGTCACGCAGATGATTTCGGTTGGCGAACAAAGTGGTACTCTTGATACAATAAGCGAAGAGGTGGCAAAATTTTATGAAGAAGAAGTTGATCAAGTTACGAGCAATTTAACTTCAATTCTTGAGCCAATTTTAATTCTCTTGTTAGGCGGAGGCGTGGGCGGAATTGTCGTAGCGGTTATCCTGCCGATTTATTCCTTAACTGACCAGATTAATTAATAACATGAAACTTCTGCGGCCGTTTCAAAACGCAATGGGCATTGATATAAGCGATCAGGTGGTCCGCATGGTTCAGCTTATTCCCAAAGGCAAAAAATTTAAGCTTAATTCCATCAGCTCCCGGCCCATACCCGAGGGCATTGTAACTGACGGTGAAATTAAAGATTTAAAAGTCCTTTCTGGTTTATTAAAAGATCTGGTAAAAAAGCCTCACCTAAAGCATCCTTCAACTTCAGCGGCGATATTAAGTCTTCCGGAAAGAAAAACTTTTACGAAAATTATTGAGCTGCCCAATGATATGCACGAAAATTTTGATGCGAACCTTCGTGAAGGCCTGGCCGAACACATACCTTTGAATCTGGACGAAGCTTATATTGACTGGCAAATTATTGGCGAGCCCAAACCTGAAGACAAAAAGATCAGGGCCTTGGTTTCTGTTGCCCCCCAACTTTTGGTTGAAAGCTATTTAGAAGTCTGTAAACAAGCCAGGCTCACTCCTTTAATTTTAGAAACCGAATCAGCCGCTTTAAGCCGATTTGCTTTGGAAGAAATTCCCGGGAGTGGAAGCCATATGATTATCGACCTGGGTGCTAACCGGACAGGCATAATAATTACAGAAGAAGATTTCGTAGCTTATTCCTCAACCCTGGCAATTTCCGGAAATCAGCTGACTGGCGTTTTACAGATAAAATTGGGTTTAAACGCCAACGAAGCAGAGCAGGCTAAAATAATCTGCGGCTTGGATCCCAAAAAAAGCAAGGGTGTTGTCAAACAAATTTTGGAACCGGAATTAAAGCCCCTGCTGCAAAAATCCATGGAAATCATCAGTTTTTACGAAGAGCATTCAATTAAAAACTTCAAGGTTAAAGATTTAACTTTGGTCGGCGGCGGAGCAAAGCTCTCGCATTTAGACGAACTTATATCTTCCATGATCTCCTTGCCCGTTCGATTGGGCGGCTGGCCCAGCAATTTAATAAACCCTGGCGAAAAGCTGCTTCATTTAGCACCTTCTTACGCAACCGCAATCGGCCTGTCTTTAAGAGGCGCTCAAAATTTGCCTTGGTTTTCCGACAAAAATTTATGATGCTAGTCAATCTTACTTCTCCTGCCATGAAAAATGAGCTTAAACTCAAGATGATTTTTGTACTTATCAGGGCCTTTATTATTACTTTAATCAGCCTGTTAATAATCATGGGCTTAAGCATTTTTATCGGCACTAAACTGCTTAACAAAAAGGCCAATGATTTGGTACTGGAGGCGGAGCGGACCAAGCTGCTTACCCAATCCCAAGGTCAGACTTCGATCACTGACCGGATAAAAGGAGTTAACCTGCAAATCATGGCTTTGCAGGCTTTGCAAAAACGTTTTGTTGCCTGGAGTCCGATAATCAGTGGTTTTGCCGCACTAACCCCGAAAAATATCAAAATAAATTCGATCGCTATTGACCAAAAAAACGCTACCTTAGCTTTTTCCGGCAAAGCCACCACTAGAGACGCTTATATTAATTATGAAAAAATTCTGCAGCAAAGCGATTTGGTTACCAATGTGATTTTCCCTTTACAAACAAAAAAAACTGACTTGAGTTTTTCTATTTCAGTCAACATTAAAAATCTGCCAAAACCATGATTCGCTTTTCACAAAAAACTAACATAATTATTTGGTCAATCGCCAGCATTATTTTACTTTCTGGTTTGCTTTGGCTTGATTTTATGTACCTACCTGGAAAACTAACTCAAGATAAGAACAAAGTTTTGGATTCGCAAGTCAATATTGAACTTAACAACCGGCAAAAACTTAACCTTTCCACGCTTTCAAAACAACTGGAACAAATACAAGACAGTTCGGCAAAATTGAACAAGGCCTTTTTTGACCGCACTCAAGCCTTAAAACTGGTGGAATATATCGAAAATCTGGCTGGACAGTACAATGTTGAACAAGATCTTAATCTGACTGAACCTTCCCGTACCCCGCCAAGCAACCAAAATGGCTTTGGCATAGAAGAGAAAGGATTCTCCTTAAGCTTAACTGGCTCAATTGAAGGATTGTTAAATTTTCTAAAGTCTTTTGAGTCGAACGAGTCCTATGTGCTAATTACTTCGATTGAACTTAGACAGAACGAGCAAGATAGCTACAGCCTGAATCTTTCTGGGACTGTGCCTTGGCATTAAAACGCTATGAAAATTAAACTAAAAATACCCCATTTTCACCTACAATTAATCAAACTAAGTAACATAATTGCCATTAGTCTGATTGTTTTTAGTGTAATTAGCCTGGTCTATATAGCCCTTTCAAGCTACAATAGTTGGTACCAACCACTAATTTCTAATTCTGTACCAGAGGAAAAACTCCAGCAAAAACAGGAAAAATTGAAACTGAATGAATTGCAGGACATAAATTTAAAGCTCGACAACAAAAAAGGCCTAGCAGATAAAGTAACTATAATCAACCCATTTCAATAGAGATTGATTTTAGTTGTAGCGCTTTATATTGTTGTGGGAACTTATTAGCGAAAAAAATGCGAATGTATGAATAGAAGTAAATCCAGTGCCTCATTCGCAAATTTCCCGCCACCCGCCTGCCGAGACGACATGCCGGGCAGGTCTTTAAAAGCTATTTACAAGTTGGCGAGACCCCGCCGTATGGCGATGGCATACTTATTCGTAATTCGTAGAGCTGTTGACATAAGCAGAGCTTTGTCATAATATTCTTATACATTTTTATTTAAGTTAACACTTACCTACTTACCAATATGGCACATGT
>PEXW01000043.1 GCA_002774575.1 Candidatus Kerfeldbacteria bacterium CG08_land_8_20_14_0_20_43_14 | reverse complement strand
TTTTGGCTAATATTAGCCAAAAAAGACTATAAAATTAGCATACCATCCCCAAAAGAGAAAAAACGGAGTTTTTTAGCAATCGCACGCTGGTAAAGCTTGAGCAGTTCTTTTCTGCCAGTCAAAGTTGAAACCAAGATCGTCAGGCTTGAACGCGGTACATGAAAGTTGGTAATAAGGCGGTCAACAAATTTGAATTTATAACCTGGTTGGATAAAAAGCCGCGTATCGCCAATTAGCTTTGTCAGTTTATTGCCAATTGCGCTGGATTCCAAAGTTCTGATTACTGTCGTACCCACGGCAATAATCGGCTGGTGTTTTTGCCTGGCTTGGTTTAAGGCCTGCGCGGTTTTTTTATCAATTTCAAAAAATTCCGAATGCAGTTGATGAGTCTGTAAATTTTTTTCAGTCAATGGCGCGAAAGTACCTAAGTTGACATGCAGGGTTACAAAAGTAATTTTAATCCCCCGCTCTTTTAGTCGCTTAAATAATTTTTTTGTGAAATGCAAAGAAGCGGTTGGCGCCGCAATAGAGCCGGGAATTTTAGCAAAAATGGTTTGGTATTGGGCCTTTCTTTGGCTCTCGGTTAAAGGCGAATGTTTAATATATGGCGGCAAAGGGGCCAGGCCATATTTTATTAAAATCGATTCTAATTTATTTATTGAAAAAGATGGTTTAAAAATATAGTGATTATTTTCTTTGCTAATCAATTTAAAGTATATTTTTTTATTCAAATTGTATTTTTCGCCAACAAACAGATTTTTTTCGCACAAAGCCCAAATTAAACCCCTTGTTTTTTTGATGTACAAGATTTTGATTTTACCGCCAGTGGGTTTAATCAATTCCAGCCTGGCTGGCAGGACTTTGGTCTGATTAAAAACCAAGATCGCGTTTTTGGGCAAGTACTTGGCTAAATTGCAAAAACGATCAAACCAAGTTTGTTTGGTTTTTCTGTCATAAATCAAAAGCCTGGCTTTATCCCTGGGGAGCCTGGGTTTTTGGGCAATTAAGCTTTTGGGGACTTTATAATCGTAAAGCTTTAAGGTTTTTTCAAGATTGTTCATCAAATTTTTCCATTTTTAATCTGCTGTCTCAAATTAGCCACCAAAGCATTGAAGAAAAACAGGTTATGGAAAGTCAGTAATTTCAAACCAGACAGTTCCCTGGCTCGATATAAATGACTTAAATATGCGCGAGTGTAAGTTTTGCAAACATAGCATTGGCATTTGCTATCAAGAGGTTTTTTATCATGCAAGTATTTGGTTTTGTAAATATCCACCTTACCCTGGCGAGAAAAAACCGTGCCATGGCGGGCATAATGCGTTGGCACAATGCAATCAAAAGTATCTACCCCGGATTTAATAACTTCGGGAATGTCTTTTAAATGCCCAATGCCCAGCAAATGCCGGGGCTTGTTTTCCGGTAATTCCGCATTCACCCATTCCAGCATTTTTCGCATTTGTTTTAAATCAGCCCCGAATTCGCCCCCAATGGCAAAGCCATTAAAAGGTAAGCTACCAATAAATTTGGCGCTGGCAATCCGTAAGTCTTGGTATTTTCCGCCTTGGACAATACCATAAAGCGCCTGCTTAGATTTTTTGTATTTCAGGCAGAGCTTGGCCCAAGCATGGGTTTTCTCCAAGGATAGCTTGTTATAACTGTAATCAGCATTGGGCGGCGGACATTCGTCAAAAGCCAGAATAATATCCGCCCCAAGTTTTTCTTGGATGGCAATAGATTTTTGCGGGCCTAAGAAAAGTTTTTTGCCGTCAATGGGTGAACGGAACCAAACCCCGGTTTTGGTGATTTTCACTTCTTTGGGTTGGTGGCCGGCTTTAACGGAATTTTTTGTATCAAACTCACTGACTTTGCCAATGCCCAAATCCCGGCCAAAACCAAAACTAAAAACTTGGAAGCCGCCCGAGTCAGTCATTAAGGGTATTGGAAAATTGGCAAATTTGTGCAAACCGCCACCAGTTTTAACGATATTTTCTCCAGGTTTTAAGTGCAAATGAAAAGTGTTACAAATAGCCAGTTGCGTGCCAGTTGCCGGAATTTCTTCGCCAGTCAAAGTTTTGATTGTTGCTTGGGTGGCCACGCCAACAAAAGCTGGAGTTTGCACCGTGCCGTGAGGGGTTTTTAACAAACCCAAACGGGCCCGGGATTTCTTAGATTTTTTGAGGAGTTTGAAGGAAATCATACTTAACTACGAAATTACGAATAATTACGCCACCGCCATACGGCGGGGTCCTGCCTACTTATAAATAGATTTTAAAAGATGGCGGGAAAAGTACAAATAAAACTGACTTAAGTCAGTTTATCACAAAAAATCCGATTTTTTCTAATATTTGAAAATAAAATACTCCGCCTTTAATAATTCATTAACCGCGAAAGCCGGAAAGCCAGTAAAAGCATTTTGATTATCCATTTGCGAAGCGTGGCTTTTAATCGCCCGCTTTTTAATTTGGCTATTGATGAGGATTTTGAAACTTGGTTTTTGGAAAGAAATTTTTTTCAAGTACCAATTTGCCTGTCTGCGGTTTTTCAGCCACTTTGAAGCGCCCGAAGTGATTTTTGGCGACAGGGCAAAAGTAAAAATCGGCAGGTTTAATTTCTGGGCGATCTTTTTGGCAATCCGGCCCATGGTTACATGATCCCAGTGTCCGGAAATGCCATCTGGCCCAAAGCTCAAAATCGCATCTGGTTTGATTTTTTGCGCCAATAGCAAAGACTGGTCATAAATTTCCGCGGCGTGTTTTTTAATTCTGCCATCAGGCAAGCCCAAAACCAAAATTTTTTTCAGATGGATTATTTTGCCTGATTTTTTCAATTCTCGAAAGCGGATTTTTTTCAATTGATTTTCGGAAACCGGTTTTTTCAAGTGCGAACTGCCTTTTTCTCCAAAACTGGCGCAAATTAAAAAATTCTTGCCGCCCACTTGGTGGTTTTTGTAAATCGAACCTGCGGCAGCATAGCTTTCGTCGTCCGGGTGGGCGGTCGAAATTAGGATTTTTTTGCCGAGAAAAGATTTTGTCATATTTCAAGACTTATTTATATACCAAACTCCCAGGAAAATTATTACAGTGGCTATTAATTTTATTAGCAGAGTCTTTTTTTGAATGTTTTCTTTGACAACGCGCGGGAACCATATAGTCAAGCCTGTGCCTAAAAGCAACACAAAAAAGGGCTGGAAAGCGGCCATGGCAGTTACCAGTGAAACTGCGACTAAGGTGGTGGCGTAGAAAGTGGACATCTTGCCGGCAATATAAATAACTTCGTTAATAAGGATTGGAAACCAGGTCGTGCCTGATATAGTCGGGAACTCGGCCAAAACTTTCCGTCGAGAATTTGGCGGAATTAGCAAAAAGATACTTCCCAAACCCAAGCCGAAGAATTCAAAGGCTAGTGCATTCCAAAAGGGCTGTCCAACAGATTTAAAGAAAACAAAAGGCAGTGTGTACATTAAACTGGAAAGCATCATCAGCCAGAAAGACCGCCGGAGCCGAAACATGGTTCGGCCAAAACGTTCTAAAGATAATACAATGCCACCAGCCAGAATAACGCAGAAACCAAATATTTGATTGCCATAAAGACGTTCGCCCAAGAAAATTGCCGCCAGGATAAGGGCAAAGACTGGGATGACCTGAAAGAGCGGCGTGATGCGGGAAGCGTCTTCATTTTGAAGAGCTTTATAATAGGGTATGAGCGCCCATTGAAAAATAATGCCAGAAACTATAAGAATGGCAGCACTTTGAAAGTCCATGCCCGGCAACCCGCGTATTAGCCAAATAACCAAGCCAATCACTGCCGCTACCAGCCCGCCAATAAAAGTCAGGAGCATGGGATTGCGTACCCGCTTTTCAATCAGGTATTTATCGAAAAAATTGGTTATGCCGTAAAGGAATGGAGCGGCAATGGCGAAAAATAGCCAAGACATAATTATAAGCTTTCCAGAAATTTCCTGGGATCAAAGTTTTGTTTGAGTAGATTTTCTACACACAAAAATAGTGGTTGAGGCAGTTTCCCCCAATCAAACCACTCCCAACCCAAACACCGTTCAGGTTCCATTATTTTTGGTTCGCCCGAAGTGATTTTTGGCAATTAAATATAGAGTTATATAGTGCTTGTCCTCTTTCTCAAAAATGTCATTGGTAAAGGCCCCTAAAGCGATGTCTGAAATATCCATGCCTGTTTCCTCCTTGACTTCGCGTTTTGCGCAACTTTCCAAGGATTCGCCAAATTCTAAATGCCCGCCCGGAAAGCTCCAGGTTTTTGCGCCATGGGAGCCGATCCTTTGACCCATCAAGACTTTTTCATGTTGCATTATAATTACACCTATTCCGACTCGTGGAAATTTATTCATAAGTTTGTCACTTTATTATAAAGCAAGTATCCGCCTCATCAAATTGTCAGCCGCTGATTGCAGGGCCGATTTATTATTCAGATCAACTTGTGCCGGCAAAAAGGGCTTGCCAATTTTAACCTGGATTTTGCCAAAATTCCAGGGCCGGATTTTCCAAGCCGGGAAAGCCCAAAATTTGGCGCTGTTTATTATGCGAATAGGCAGAATAGGAGTTTTGGCAAGTTGCGAAAGAACAATTGCGCCAGTATGGATTCGACTTTGCTTTAAATCCGGATGCACATCGCCTTGGGGAAAAATTCCAAGGATTTGGCCTTTTTGCAAAACTTTAATTGACTTGTTTATAGCATCATTATGTCGGAATAGCCTGGCCGATAAATTTTAAAGTCAGCCAAAACCACCAAGCGCTTGGCTTCCACCAAGGCTTAAACAAATGCCCGGCCGCCAAAAATCGAATAGGCTTTTTTAAAGCCCGCATCAGCCATAAAGAGTCAAAAGGACTTTCGTGATTTGAAGCTAAGATGAATGGGGCTTTGGGCATGAAGTAATTTTAACAGAACTGACGATTTTAGGCTTAAGGCAAACCAGGTTGGGATTGCTTCGCGTTGGCCAGCAATCTGCCCGCCGCTATCGAGTCCAAGCGATGGCAGGCGGGGGCTGGCCACCTACCTGTTATAGTCGCGTAGGTGCAGAGCTTGCTCTGCTGACTTTAAAAAAATATGCCCGCGAAGGCTCTTGCATTCTTGGCAAAAATAGTTGAAAATTAAGAGTGCTTGTTCCTTAACCAAAAAAGTAAAAAAAAATG
>PEXW01000070.1 GCA_002774575.1 Candidatus Kerfeldbacteria bacterium CG08_land_8_20_14_0_20_43_14 | reverse complement strand
CAAGGTTAATGATAGTTAAAGTCAGCTTAACCTTGTTCCAAATGGTTTAGTATACCCTAATAATCATATTTGATTTATTTGTGGTTTTGTGCTAAAATAAAAATAGAAAATAAAAAATCATTATGGCAATTAAATTTTCCAAGCATTTCAGTTACACCCGAACCCCGATAGCGATTTTTATTATTTCGGTACTGGCCGTAAGTTTTTTTATCATAAAAAAGAATTCCCAAGCCAGTATCGCGCCCACGCAAATCTCAACTTGCGCCAGCGCCAGCTGCACTCTGACCATACCGCGCCATAAGATCTTCATGTCGCAAAATGACCCTAATGATTTATGGGTGGTTTTTGAAAACGGTCGGTACAATAATTTCAAAAAAAGCATAGATGGCGGCTTGACCTGGACAGCGACTGAACCCGACGCTTTGACCGTGGAAGCATATTTGGATTACCATGCTTCTTTGGATGGCGACAGTCAAGACAACATTTACGTAACAAATCCCGGTAGCGGCAATGTGCATTTTCGAAAAGCCAGGGCGCCTGGAGAGACCGCCAGTGATTTTAATTCGCAAATTTTATTGACTTCCTCGTTCATTCCCAGCGGCGTTTCCACAAGATCAAATGTTTTAGTTCAGGATGCAAACAATATCTGGGTTTTTGCTCGCACCTCAACTCATGCCGTTGGCAATGTCAGATATTTTCGCTCCACAGACGGCGGACTGACTTTTAGCCAGGAAGGCTGGGTCAGCAATACCGGCTATGACAATGTCAGAATTGGCTCTTTGCTGATTGAAGGTCAGCTAGCGGTGGTAATTTGGTACAGTGATGATTCGTCCAGTACTGGCTGGGGGTATAAATATTTTATCTGGAATGGCAGTCAGTTTGTTGCCAATGCTGATTCGTCAATTGTCTGGGGCTCAAAAATTTATCGCCGGGAATATTCCATGAGTTATGTTAACGGAGTTTTTCATGTGGTCTATGAAGACGCCACGGGCCATTTGATCCATTCTTGGAAATCATACAATAACGGTACGGGCAGCTGGAATCAAAGCAATATCGAAACCTTGCCGTATAATCCAGCTGAATGGAGTCCGTCTTTTTCACGGCACGGTAGCGATTTATATTTGTTTTATGTGCGGCAGGAGACTTCCACATCGGGTAATAATAATCTTTACTACCGCAAATGGAATAATCAAGCTCATACTTGGAGCGCTGCTGTCGCCATTACTTCTGACGGGCTTTCCAACCATTATCCCAACGGCCCTGCCTTGGTTAATCCGACTGCCAATTTCATACCCGTAATTTTTTCGGGTCCTGGCAATACCATAAAATACACAACCATTGATACTAACCCTTCAGGCGATACCACAGCGCCGGCAGCCATAAGTAATTTAGCCAGATCGAATTCAACTACAACCACAGTAACATTAACCTGGACCGCGCCAGGTGATGATAATAATAGTGGCACTGCTACCAGTTATGATCTTCGCCATTCAACCTCGTCAATTACTTCGGCTAATTGGGGCTCGGCCACGCCGGCGTCAGGAGAGCCGGCACCGCAAATCGCTGGCACTTCACAAAGCATGACCATAAGCGGGTTGTCTGCTAACACCACTTATTATTTTGCCATTAAAACCAATGATGAGGCGAATAATGTCTCTGGGTTATCTAATGTAGTTTCCGTTACAACCGAAAGTGAAAGTGCTCCTCCGACTGGCGATATTACTCCGCCCGCGGCAGTAACTGATTTGGTCGCGCAGTAAAAAGCTTAGTCAAAAATAAAACCGCCTATAGTCATTGGGCACTATGGCGGCTTCTTAAAATAAGCAGGATTTTTAAATCGCGGGGCTTTCAAGTCGATCCAGCTGTTCTAACAGAAAGATTCCAAGCTCGCCAACTCCGTCTGCTTCGAAATCAATTGAACCAATGCCAACGTGCATCACCTTTTCGACTGCCTTTCTAGTTGTTTCGGAGAGTTTCATGTAACAAGGTACGCTCCCTTCTTTAAGTAGCGCACTACTAGCCGCTTCAATGTCGGCCAATGAAACACCATCCTTGAGTATCATATTCCTACCTCCGACTTTGAAAGTTTCAAAAAGAAGGAATCTAGTTTTATTTTAAAGTAGTTTCTCAAATCCATGGATTTTTGTCAATGCCAGAATTTTCGGTCTTGATTATTTTTAACGATAAAGCTAATTTTTATTTATGCTAAAGGTCAAGAATCTAAGTAAAAATTTTAATGGTTTGGTTGCCGTAGATAAAGTTTTTTTTGAAGCGCAGGGCGGGGAAATATTTGGTTTGCTTGGGCCCAATGGTGCTGGCAAAACCACAACCATAAGGGTCATTGCCACGGTATTATCGCCCTCCAGCGGCACGGCTGAAGTGGCGGGTTTTGATATTTTAAAAAATCCCGTAGAAGTCAGGCAGAATCTGGGTTTGCTGACTTCGGAAATCGGTCTGTACGACCGGTTTACGGCGCGGGAAAATTTGCGGTATTTTGGCAAGCTTTATGGTTTAACAGGCCAAAGCTTGGAAAACCGGATAAATCAATTGGTGAAAATTTTGGAAATGGAAAAATTCGCCGACCGCCGGGCTGGAAAATTTTCCACTGGCATGAAGCAAAAGGTCGCCATTGCCCGGTCCATTATCCACGATCCCAAAGTCATTATTTTTGACGAGCCAACCGCAGGTTTGGATGTGGTGGCTTCCCAAACTGTCATTAATTATATGAAACAAGCCAAGCAAGAAGGGAAGTTAGTGATTTTATCAACGCACGACATGAATCACGCCCAGCAGCTTTGCGATCGGGTGGCGATTATGCACCGCGGCAAGATTGTGGCTTTGGACGAAACCCAGGCGGTTTTTCAAAAAACTAATACGGAGAATTTGGAGTCTGCTTTTTTGAAAATTATCGGTGAAGACGAAGCCAAAGCCGCCAATCAAGAGCAGGAAGTGCGGTTTTTGAAAAAAGCCGATAAGCCCAAAAGAAAATTTGGTTTATGAAAAATTTTTTTACCGTATTCATTAAAGAAATAATTGACAGCCTGCGGGACAGGCGCACGCTTATAACCTCGGTGCTGATGCCGATTTTGCTCATGCCGGCAATTTTGATCGGCAGCATAAAATTCCAGGAAGCGCAGATTAAAAAATCTGAAGAAAAACCGGCATTAGTCGCCGTGGAAAATTCCCAAGCCTTTCCGACCTTGGTAAGTTTTTTGGAAAAACAGCCCAAAGTAAGCATTAAAGAAGTCCAGGATTATGCCAAAGCTTTGGACAGCGGCGAAATAAATATTTATTTGAGGCCGGAAAGTGATTTTGAAAAATTGATCAAAGAAAAAAAATCAGCCGACATCCGGGTTGTTCAAAAAAGCTCTAACCTTGAATCGCAAACCGACAACGCCAAAGTTCTGGCAATTTTGCAGATTTTTAATCAAACCATTGCTTATCAGCGGCTGCAGGCCCTGGGTCAGGATCCAAAGATACTTACCGCGATAAATCCAGTCAGCGTGGATATTGCCACGGCCGAAGAGCGGGGCGGCTTTTTCCTGGGACTTTTACTGCCGATGTTCATAGTTTTGTTCGCCATTGTCGGCGGTATGTATATTGCCATAGATGTTTCCGCCGGGGAAAAAGAAAGAAAGACTTTGGAAGCCTTGATTTTAACGCCAGTTTCCAGATTAAAAATCGTCACTGGAAAATTTCTGGCCGTGGCCGTTGCTGCCAGCACTTCAATTATTTTGTCTTTGGTTTCTTTATACGCTGCTTTTAAATTTTTCCCGCCCAATTTCGGCACAACGGAAGTTGTCATAAACTTAACCCCCGGTTCAATTGGCGTAATGCTGGGCATTGGCATAATCTTGGCCATAATGTTTTCCGGCCTGCTTTTATCCGTGGCCATCTTCGCCAAAAGCTACAAAGAAGCGCAAAATTACATTACCCCGTTTTATCTATTGGCGGTTTTGCCCGTGGCCATATTCGCGCAGATCCCGGGTTTTAAACCGGGCCTGGGCATGTTTTTAATACCGGGCGTGAATGCGGTTTTTGTTTTTAAGGAAGTTTTGATAAAAGTTTTCAATCCAGCCCATATCCTCATCACCCTGGTTTCGTTATTAATTTATTCGGCAATTGCCATTTTTGTAGCCAGCCGGATTTATTCCAAAGAGGGGATTTTATTCAGGGATTAAGGGTTTTTTGGTTTGTCTGATTCTGGGTAATGCCAGGTGCCGGGGCTTGACTTTTGTGTCAACTGCTGTAGACTGGTTTTTCAAAACCAACATTGTTTTTTGAACTATTAAGTTCACGGAGGAAGTGTGGTCATAACCGACAAGGACAGACGGATAATACGAAATTGGCGTGCAAGCGATATTATCGCACCAGTAGGGGAAAGCACCTTTCAATCTTCCAGGGATGGAGCCATATTGGTCATGTGCGGAGACTGTGATCGGTCTGGGCACATGATAGATACCATTCAGGATTTTCAGCCCCGTTTGCACTTAAAAGCTTACAATGGCGGTCCATTGAGGCTCAATCCAAAGGTGCCAATTCCTGATAACCTGCGTTGTGAAAAACAGCTTTTGCAAGGTTTGGTTGGGAGCCAGCGGCTAAAAAACCTCTCGGGCATCATTCTTTTAAGCCATTGGCCTTGCGGTATGGCCGGCGCGATTAATTATGATGTCCGGCAAACTTTATGGAATACTTTGGAAACCGCTGATTTGCTATGTCAGCAGCTTAGCCTGGGTCAAAGCTTAATTTCTACGCTATTCCATGTTGATGACAATTCGGAAATGTCCCTTTTTGAAATAAAAAGGGTAACCCAAGAGGAAGTTTTTAATTCGTGGAGATGATAATTATGAGCCGGTCTCGATTGCGAGCCGGCCTTTTCTTTTTCCAAAAATTTTGATAATTTTAAATCCCAAACATTTAATTCAAAAATTTATGTCCCATACCTGCCAAGCCATTGTGTTTAACTGCATGGATTTTCGTTTTCATTCCGCTGTCAGGGATTTTTTAGTTTCCAATGGTTTGAAAGATAATTATGATTTAGTCAGTTTAGCTGGTGTAACCAAGGGTTTAGCGGACAATGATCCGACCAGTTCAGAAATAATTTTAAAGCAAATCGAAATTTCCCAAAAACTGCATGGCATTAAAGGGGTGATTTTAATCCATCACATGGATTGCGGGGCTTATGGCGGGCATAAGGCTTTTGAAAATCTGCAAAGTGAACATGATAAGCAGACACATGACTTGACGCAAGCTAAAAAAATAATTCGGGGGAAATTTCCCCGACTTGAAGTTAAGAAAATCATTGCCAGGATTGAAGAAAAAGACGGGGGGAGTCTTATAGATTTTGAAGCAATAGACTAATAAAAAGTTTTCCACAGCCTTTTTCTGTCCCACTGGCAAATATCCAAGATATTTGCCAGTTTGTCATTTTATGATAAAAACCGCCGGCTTTAGCCGGCGTGTGCGTTTTCTAGCGTAGCTCCCGGGAGTACAATAAACTCACCTCAAA
>PEXW01000017.1 GCA_002774575.1 Candidatus Kerfeldbacteria bacterium CG08_land_8_20_14_0_20_43_14 | reverse complement strand
CTGGATGGATGAGAGACTAAAGTCTCTACTCCTCATTAAACGAATATGAAATACCATTTATTTAAAAATTTTAACCCTACCCAGCCCCTCCACTTTATTTTTTTGATTGCTTTTGCGCTCGGCGGGACGCCTTCGCGGTAGAAGAGGGGGTCAAAAATAAAACCCTACTTGATTGGTAGGGTTTAAAAGGGCTTTAGGTTTTCGGTTGATTCAGCGCTCTCCGTGAGGAAAGTGTTGGTTTACATAGGATTGATTCTGGATAATTTGCCAAACAGAATCCCGTATGGGGATTCCATGTTGACAATCCGGCGCGGAAAATTTAAGAAAATTAAAAAGGTTTTTTAATTTGGTTCTTTGTAAGTCGAACTCACATGGCATCAGCCTTGTTATGACGACTCGGTCTTCTTTGCAGAATGGGCAGTAATTCGCAAAGACCTTGTTTCTCATGCCAGTGGATATTTTAAGTTCTTGCGTTTTACCGACAGAAACTTTAAAAATTTCTTTTAACTCATCAATAATCAAATGTCCAATCTGATAAAACTGGTTTTCCACGGCTTCGCGCCAGATGTCAATCGCATCTTTAGAGTTGGGAAAGTTTTTTTCCACCCAGTCAAACGGCTGTGCAGCCAGCAGTCGGGGATCATTAAAAATTTCTTGGGCTTTTTGTTGACAATTTTGCTGTACCCAAAGTCTTAATGCGGCAACAAAATCTGTTCCGCCATTGGAAATAATAAGTCTGGCCTGTCCGTTTATATGCTCATTCATTCCAAACCAACCTCCGTGTTGCGGTTATAGGTGCTTTTTTCTTTGGTTTTTTGTTTCAAGAATGATTCTATTACCAGCTTTTGCTTTGTCAATATTTTGGCCGTATAATATTTTTATATGGATCCAATTACCCAAAAAACCAAAAATACCGGCTTTAATAATTCCCGCAATCTTACAGCGGCTTTGGGCTATGTCTAGTTTTTATGCATTGTCATTCTGCTTTGGAAAAAGGGCGATCCTTTTATAGTTAACCACGCCAAGAACGGTACGGCTTTGTTCGTGCTTTCGGTTTTGTGGTTCATTCCTTTTCTCGGCTTTATTGTTCTAATCTTCGAGCTGTATGGGCTGTACCAGGCTTTTGTGGGCAACACCTACAAGCTGCCATTAATTGGCGATTGGCTGGAGAAGTATAAGATATAGCAAGTTGGCAAGTTAGTGAGTGTGCAAGATGGTGAATTGGGGCTGCCAAGATAGCCCCAGGTTTTTTGTTATTCAGGCTAAGTGACTACGAAGGAATAATATTCCGCGTTTTGTTTTTAGTGAAAAATGGACAAAAATCATTTTTTGTGTTAGAATTGATTTATAATAATTCGAAATTAAACAAACACCATATGCCGAAACCTATGCCCAGCCAGGCCGAAAAGCGCAAGCGCTTTATTTTGTGGTTTGACGAAATAACCATTAAAGACATTCCTTTTGTCGGCGGCAAAAACGCTTCTCTTGGCGAAATGTACCGCGAGTTAACCCGCAAGGGCGTAAAAATCCCCAATGGTTTTGCCATAACCGCTTACGCCTACCAGTACTTACTGAAATATTCGGGCATTAAAAATGAAATCAGAGAAATTTTGAAAGATTTGGATGTTAACAATCTGAAAAATCTTTACGACCACGGCCGTCGAGTTCGGGAAACAATTTTGCACGCGGAATTCCCGCCGGAACTGAAAAAGGAAATTCTGGAAGTCTACAGAAAACTTTCCAAAAGCTATCGGGTCAGTAATGTGGACACGGCGGTTCGTTCCAGTGCCACGGCTGAAGATTTGCCCGATGCCTCATTTGCCGGTCAGCAGGAAACATATTTGAATGTTTCTGGTAGTCATGCCTTGATTGAGTCTTGCAAAGCCTGTTTTGCTTCACTCTTCACTAACCGCGCCATTTCTTATCGCTCCGCTAAAAAATTTGATCATTTTACGGTCTCCCTATCAATCGCCGTGCAGAAAATGGTCAGGTCAGATTTGGCCGCTTCAGGCGTGATGTTTTCCATTGACACTGAATCCGGTTTCCGCGATGCGGTCATGATTAACGCGTCATACGGTTTAGGCGAAAACATTGTCCAGGGCGCGGTTACGCCGGATGAATATTATGTCCATAAACCCACTCTGGCCCAAGGTTTCAAACCAATAATCGGCAAAAGCGTGGGCAGCAAGGAAATTAAAATGGTTTATTCCTATGGCACGACCAAACCGGTCAAGAATATCCGGGTATCTTTGCCAGACCGGCAAAAATTTGCCATAACCGAACCGGAAATTTTAAAGCTGGCCAAATGGGGCGTGATAATTGAAGAGCACTATTCCAAAAAAGCCGGGCATTTAAAACCCATGGATATGGAATGGGCCAAAGACGGAGAAACGGGTCAGCTATTTATCGTGCAAGCCAGGCCGGAAACCGTAACCAGCCAGCGCAACCCGAATATCTTGGAAACTTATGTTTTGAAAAAGCGTGGTAATGTTTTGGTGGAAGGCGGCTCAATTGGCGCGAAAATTAATTCAGGCATTGTCCATGTGATTGAAGAGGTGAAAGACATCGGCAAATTTAAGGCCGGCGAAGTTTTGGTAACGGAAATGACGGATCCGGATTGGGAGCCAATTATGAAAAAAGCTTCAGCCATTGTTACCAATGCCGGCGGCCGCACCTGCCATGCCGCGATCATTTCCCGCGAACTGGGCGTGCCTTGCATTGTCGGCACTGGCACTGGCACTGAAGATTTGAAAAAAGCCGGCATGGTAACCGTTTCTTGCGCCGAAGGGGACAAGGGTTATGTTTACGAGGGCAAACTGCCGTTCGTAATTAAGAAAACTGATTTGAAATCCCTGAAACGGCCCAGGACCAAAGTCATGATGAATGTGGGTAATCCCGAATCTGCCTTTGCCGATTCCTTTATTCCTAACGACGGCGTGGGTTTAGCGCGGGAGGAATTTGTCATTAATGATTACATAAAAATTCATCCCATGGCTTTGTTGAATTTCAAGAGGCTCAAAGATCCAAAAGTTAAGGCGCAAATTCAGGAGCTGACAGCCAATTACGCTAATAAGGCACAATTTTTCGTCGACAGATTAGCTGAAGGCGTAGCCAGAATCGCGGCGGCGTTCTACCCCAAAGATGTGATTGTCCGCTTGTCAGACTTTAAAACCAATGAATACGCTAATTTGATCGGCGGCAAAGATTTTGAACCCATTGAAGACAATCCTATGATCGGCTGGCGCGGGGCTTCCAGGTATTATGATCCAAAATACGAACCAGCCTTTAAATTGGAATGTCTGGCTTTGCGAAAAGTCAGAGATGTCATGGGTTTGAAAAATTTGAAAGTCATGGTGCCGTTTTGCCGGACTGTCAAAGAAGGCCAGCTGGTCGTTGCTACCATGAAAAAATACGGCTTGGTTCAGCACAAGGACGGCTTGGAAGTTTATGTGATGTGCGAAATTCCCTCAAATGTGATTTTGGCCGATCAGTTCTCAAAAGTCTTTGACGGTTTTTCCATCGGCTCTAATGATCTGACCCAATTGACCTTGGGCGTGGATCGCGATTCAGCTTTGGTGGCTCATGACTATGATGAGCGCAGTCCGGCCGTAAAGACTCTGGTGTCGCAGGTGATTCAGGCGGCTAAAAAGAACAAGCGAAAAATGGGTTTTTGCGGCCAGGCGCCTTCAGACTTCCCAGACTTTGCCCAATTTTTGGCCAGAGAGGGGATTGATAGCATTTCCTTAAATCCTGACACGGTTATTAAAACCACCTTGGCAATTTACCAAGCGGAGAAACGGGCGAGGAAATAGGAAAAAATATTTCAAACGAATAGGCGAGGTCAAAAGGCCTTGCCTATTTGAATATGGCGATTTCCCCAAGGGGCTTTTTGAGGCATGTGGGTCGGGGTCGGGTTTTCAAAATGAGACAAATCGGACAGTACTAAGGGATTTTGAGTGATCCGTACCCTTTTTAGTGGACACTATTTTCACGGCTGTTTTCGTTCAAAAGATGCTTTCTGTATTCAACCGGCGTCATCTTTTTTAAGTCCCACTGTCTTCTTCCGTTATTGTAGTGGTTAATATACTCCGCGGTCAAACCCTTGAGCTCTTCAAAGGTTATGCAACTCCGGTAGTCGACCTCATCTTTGAAATGGCCGAAGAACGACTCCATGGGCGCGTTGTCCACGCAGTTTCCTTTTCTGGACATCGACTGGATGAGATTGAGCTTTTTAACCCTTGAGATAAAATCCGGGCTGGTGTAGTGAAAGCCCCGGTCGGAGTGAATCAGTGCGTTTTCCAGCGAAGACCCATTTTGATTTGCTTCCAGGTTTTTTAGCGTGTCAAAGACCAGATCCATCTGCAGATGCCGCGACAGGTTCCAGGCGACGATTTCCCGGCTGGCGATGTCTTTGACAGCGGAGAGATACGCCATGTTGCCGCTAAAGGGCACGTACGTGATGTCGGTGCAGAACACTTTGTTTGGTTGTTGTTGATTGAATTGTCTAGCCAGTATGTTGTTAAAGGTTCGGTGTTCTCTGGTCTTTTTCATGATTTCCTTGTAAGGGTTTCTTTTTCTGATCTTTGTCACCAGATTGTACGTGTTCATGATTCTGGATATCTTTTTGTGGTTCATTCTGATGCCGCTGGCGTGCAGTTTCATCTGGATGGTGCGCCAGCCGTAGCGGCGCTTGCCTTGGTCAAAGACCTCTTTAATTAACAGGTAATCGTCATAATCCTTGGGTTTTACTTTTGATTTTCTGAGCCATTGATAGTACCCGGACCGGGATACCCGTGCCACCTCGCACATCTTTTTAGGATTCTTTCCGATAGTTCTGATGATGGTGAATTTCTGGAATGGTTTGAGGGTTATTTTCTCTTCCCGGCCCGGAGTTGCGCTAAAAAATCGTTCTCGGCCTCCAGATAGGCCACTTTGGCCTTAAGATTTCTTAGCTCACGACCCCGACCTATTCTCTTGTGTGCTATCTTTGCTTTATGCAGAGGCGTTTCATGTTCTCTTTCGGGCCTTAAGGCGGCGTTCCATTGGTTTATCAGTCTGTTTGGTGTTCTGATGCCGATGAGCCGCAGGTCAAGCCCTGCTGCTTCGAATATCTCCACCGCGCTTAAGCCTTGTTCGTTGTATTGCCTCAAGGCCTGCAACTTAAACTGTTTGGCGTAGCGGACCGAGTACGCGCCGCACCGACTGACGTTCTTGTTTTTCGAAATTCTTTTAATTTGTTCCCTGGTGAACTTTTGTTTAGTCATATTGTTATTATGTTATTTATTTTTTTTCATCCTTGATTAAGATTACAAAAAGGGGACACGTTGTGTCCACTTTTCGGGGTACAGATCACCTTACGAATTTCAAGTAACAATAGATCGGCTTCGTATTGCAAATGGAGAGATTCTGCGATGTGCTGAACGGCATTCTGTTGGACAAAGAGAACTTGAAGAATACCGTATATGGCAAGGTAGGTCTCGCCGACCGATCTTGGTTTAATATCTTTGAGATATGATTCTATAGCAAGCTCGGTATCACCAACGACGTCTAAAGAACTGCACAGCTTGTTCCAATCAGCCGTTTGCTCAAATAGAAGCTGGCGCTTTCTTGGACTGTTAATGAAATCACGGACTTTTTCTATCTGTTCGAGTATCTTTACCATTTTATTAAACTAACGTGCTGGCGGCTAACGTTTCAGTATATGTGATGTTTTGCGGAGTGAAACAGAGCAAAATATGGGAGAGCGAAGTGCAACGAGCGAACCGCATATGCTGTGTTAGGCGAG
>PEXW01000026.1 GCA_002774575.1 Candidatus Kerfeldbacteria bacterium CG08_land_8_20_14_0_20_43_14 | reverse complement strand
GGCCAGCTAAATGTCTTGATATTTTGAATAATTTAAACTTATTAGCGAAGGCTGTCCTCCGTAGCTCAAGCAAAGCGCGGAGCGAAGGAGGGCAAAATACAATGAAAATAAAAAATACTCCGCCTGATCAACGGAGTATTTTTTTCTTTTCCAGTTTCTTTAAGATTTTAACGATTCAGGATTTAACATGTAAGTTTTGGCAATGTCTTCGGTAATTTCTCCGGCGTCATAAAGCCGCTTCAAGTCCTGATCCATGGTAACCATGCCGTCATCAGCGGAAGTTTGCAAAACCGTCTTGATCTGCGCGATTTTGTTTTCCCGGATAAGATTGGAAATTGCCGGAGTGTTTATTAAAATTTCCCTGGAGGCAATCCGGCCGCCGTTTACCCTTGGCAGCAATTGCTGGGAAATAATGCCTTTCAAGAACAAAGACAGCTGAATTCTGACCTGGTCTTGCTGGTACGGCGGGAAAACATCAATAATACGGTCAACAGTCTGGGCGGCGTTGAAAGTATGCAAAGTTGCCAAAACTAAATGCCCAGTCTCGGCCAAAGTTATGGTCGCGGCAATAGTTTCCAAATCCCGCATTTCGCCCACCATAATAACATTCGGGTCTTGGCGCAAAACATGTTTCAAAGCATTGCCAAAGGAAATCATGTCAGTGCCTAATTGTCTTTGTTTGATTATGGATTTTTTGGATTCATACAAAAATTCAATTGGGTCTTCCAGGGTAATGATATGCGCCGAGCGTTCATTATTTATAAAATTAATCATGGCTGCCAAAGTTGTGGATTTACCGCAGCCAGTAGGGCCAGTTACCAAAATCAGTCCTTGTTTTAATCTTAATAAATCATAAACCACCTGGGGCAGGAGCAAATCCTCCATGCTGGGGATTTGCTGGGAGATAATTCTGGCTACTAACCCGGTATTATCCCTTTCCCAGTGGCAATTAATGCGGAAGCGATTGCCATCACTCAATTCATAAGACATGTCCAGCTCCCGGTCAGAAATGTACAGCTGCTTTTGCTTATCATTCAAAATGGAAAAGACCAAGGCTTGAGTATCTTTGGGTGATAACCGCGGAATACTGTCCAATTCAATCAGTTCGCCGTCAATCCGGAGAATCGGGGGCTTGTCTGCGACAATATGAACATCAGAGGCGCGTTTTTCAACTGCTAGTTTAAAAAGGTCGTCAATTTTTATCATATTTGGAAAACTTTAAAATGTGGCTTTTTGGCGCAGTTTTAAAAAAACTAAAAAACTGCTGGGCAATTCGCTTGCCAGCGCTTGAGGATGATTTGGAATAATACATTGTTTGACCAAGCATTACCAAACTGATTTGCCCATTAGGGAATGTAGAAATGGTTTTTTTCATATTTTTGATTTTTATTTTATAATGTTATTGTATCATGTTTTTAGCCTTTCGTCAATTCCGCACCACTTTCTAAGCAAACACTAAATTTATAAAAAAAGATGTTTCTTCCGGCTAAATATCCTTATTCAATAATCAGTTCCTTTAATAGAAAGTGGTGCGGGATCAATCCAGCCGACTTTTTAATTAATCACCCTTAATTTCATGAATAAACAAATTCACAAAAAAATCACGGAGCAAATCCGGGCGCTGATTACTGGGGCTTTAGGTTTAGTAGCGGCCTTGGCCTGGAATGAAGCGGTCAAGGCTTTGTTTGAAAAAATTTTCGGCACTGCCAGCGGCTTGATTGCCAAATTCCTTTATGCCATTATCGTAACCGCAGTTGTGGTCTGGGTGGTAAACAAGCTTTCCAAACTGGCGGCTCAGGAGGAAGAAGAAAGCAATTCGAAGTAATTTCCTGAAAGACTAGATGGGCTATCCTTAAGCTTCTTAATTATTCGTATATTCGTACTGATTCGTAATTCGTAGTTATTGGAAAAACCAAGAACGCAAACCCTGACGCGCCACCGAGGTTTTCCAAATTAACCAGGCAATAATCAACATTAATAATTGCGAAGTAACGCAAAACAGGCAGTAAGCCCTTAAGCTGAAAATTTCCACGCCAGTCAAAAATAAAGAAAACCCAAGCCCAAACAAGCTGGCCAAAGCCATTGCCCCCCAGGTAAAATTGGTGATTTTTTTAATGACCAACAGCCAAAAGCCGCCCAGCAAAAGCAGGGCATAGCCGATAATGCCCATTAAAGCTACTGGCACGCCCGCAATTTCGCTGGCCCAGCTATGATTAACCGCGTCGCAATTGATAGTGCTGTTAAAATTGCAAAAGCTTGAAGAGCCAATGGAATAATGGAGCTTCAGACTGTAGCCGGAAACCACAATGCCCAAAGCTGACAATATCGTAATGACAATCAGCCGGTTTTTGATACTTAACATATATGCCACATCTTAACAGTTTGACTTCTGTTTTGCCAAGAGATAGGCTATTTTCGACCAAACAAAAAACAAATAAAGGAGCTTGAAAAATGTATGGCGTGAAAATTGCTGGAATTGGCATTGCTTTACCAGATTGGGTTGTAGACAATAATGAAATTGCTGAATTACTGAAAGCCCAAAGGGCAAAAATTCCTTCTGATGTTATTCTGACAAAAAAACAAGAGGAGGAATTTATAACTTCTGACGAGTGGATTCGCCCCCGGACTGGTGTTATTACCAGGCGTTTTGCCAAACCAAACGAAACCACCAGTGATTTTGCCGCTATTGCCGGCCACGCTGCCTGGACTGATGCTTATGGAGATGGTTTGGGAATACCTGATTTTTTGCTCACTGCAACAGTCAGCCCGGACAATTTCACCACCCCGCCTTTGCCCGCACCTGTTCAGCGCAAGATGGGCATCCCAACCAGAATTGGAAAACAACAAAAATTGATCGGCTTAATTTCTGGCGAAATAACTTTGGCTTGTAACAGCTTTGTCAGTGCTCTGACCTTTGGAGTCGCTTTGATACAAAGTGGTATGTGCCAACGAGGTTTGGTGATTGGTGCTGACTGCATGACTCGGGTCAATAGCTGGAACCGCCGCTCACCATTTATTATTCTTGGTGATGGTGCCGGAGCAATAGTTTTGGAAGCTACTGAACCGGAAAAAACCTGGTTTGCAGACAATTCTATCTTTATGGGCGTGGATGGCGGTAAAGATGGCGAATTTGAAAAGCTGATCATAAATCCGGCCGGCGGAGCTGCCATGCCGATACAACCAGAGCATCTTAATCCTCTGGTTGACCTGCATATGATGTTTATGAAGGGCGATGAAGTACTAAAAATAATGATCAAACTTTTTGCTGATGAAGTCATACCCGCTGCTTTAGCTAAGGCAAGAAAAACCTTACAGCAAATTTATGTTCTGATTTTGCATCAGGCAAATTTACGGATTATTAAAGGCGGACTGGAAAGGCTTGCTGCAAAAAATCCTGGTATTGCTTTTTTGGTAATCAGCCAGGATATGCCCCAGGGTTATATAATCCAAGCCAAGAACGCGAAACCCAAACATACCATCACGGTTTATAATTCCATTGATCATGTTGGCAATACCACTTCCGCTTCATTATTAATTGGGCTTTGGGAGGCGCGGGAAATGGGCTTAGTCCAGCCTGGCATGCTGGTTGACCTTGACGCTTTTGGCGGCGGCATAAGCTGGGGTAATGTCCTAATCCACTGGGGCGGCATTGACCAAGCACCACTTACTAAATAAATGTCGATTCTTGTTTAGGATGTTCTTTTAATAAATATCCTAAAAATAACGAAAGAATTATCATAGAAAGTGGTACTTGGTTGACCATCCCAAATTCCAAAAAAGCTTAAACCTTTCTTTTAAAAAACTCCTGGAACTTTTCGGGAGTTTTTTAATTTGACCTTTTGTGGAAGTTTGGTTAGGCTAGGAGCAAGGAAATAAACATTGATTCTTTAACAATAAGAAGGTGCCATGAATTGGTTTACGATTTCATCGTTGCTTACCGCTTATCTTGCGATTGGGGTGTTGTGGACAGAGTACCAACTTTGGCGGATCATCCATTTAAGAGGAGGCCATGTGCTTTGGCATTATTCATTGTCCTTCTTCCCCCGCTATCCAATTTCCAAATCAATGGTTGTGTTGCAGACAATGTTTTGGCTGCCCGTGCTAGGCACACAGCTTACAACTTTAATTATAACGATTCTCCTTGTCTGCTTCGCTTATATCTTGTCGTTCTTTGCTAAAGTTGAAAAAGCAATTATGCCATTTTGAACTTAAAAGTTCTACCTGACTTGCCCCGCTTGTACGAGTGGGGCTTTTCCTTTTATTTTCCCTCTGTGCTATTTTTGAATTTTTAAAAATTAACCAAGGTTATTGACAATGACGGGCGTTTTGTATTAAAATTTTTTAAATTGTTCATTCCAATCAAAAGCCCAGAAAGGAGAAACAAAATGGCCAATCAAAAAGGCCTGACTCTTATTGAACTGATGATCCTCATCGTCTTCGCCTGCATTATCGCAGCCCTAGCTATTTCGAAAATCGCGCTAGACGCGGACAAAAAGAATGCCAGGCATACTCTAAAAGCAATAGTTGCTTCAGAACATCTATATATGGAGCAACACGGGCGCTATACCGCGTCAATAAATGTTTTATCCACGGACATTTTGCACTCCAGATAGGCCAAGGAACTCGTTAGGTGATAAGCCAGCTAGTCCGCAATGCTCCAAGTTGTTGTATGTATTATTCCACTTTCTTATCTTTCTTTCCAGCTCTATTAAGTCTTTGAATCTGTTCGTCTCATAAAACTTTTCCTGGTCTTCCCGGTGGCTCCGTTCCACCTTGCCGTTTTGTTGTGGCTTGCCGAGGTCTATCAGGTAATGGATGATGTTTAGACTTTGGCAGATGAGATCAAAAGCATTGCAGTGTGGGGTTTAGGGGATCGGTACTTTTCTCGTAACCGGTGTACCGGTTGGTAAAGTAACTGCCATTGTCTGTCTTGACCGCCCTGATTCGAAACGGCGCGATGGTAATCAGTTCTTTCAAAAAGTTAATGGCCGAGAGGTTGGAGTAATCCTCATAGATCTTCAGATACCTCCACCTGGACGCGCAGTCAATGGCCGTGAACTGGTAATATTGCCTGTTTTCCAGGAGTTTAGGCACATATTTGACGTCTATCTCAAGAAGCTCGCCTAATTGCAGCGGAACCCCGATGTATTTGTATTTGAGTTTCCGAACCCGGTATTTTCTGGTTAGGCCCTCTGCTTTGATGATCTTGTGAATCGTGTTTTTGTGCAAAATGATATTTTCCTTAGCTAATTGCCATTGTAGCTTCAGGGCGCATTTCTTTGTCTTTCTCCTCAGCTCAATGATTCGTTCCTTGATGCGTATTGGTGTTTCCCAGGGGTGACTTTTTGGCCTGCGGGATTCATTGTCCAGACCACCCATTCCATACCGTCGGTAGTGGGATAACCAATACTTGAGTGTCCGCATAGAAAAGGGGCAGGCCTTGACCATGTTCTTAACGGAAATATCCCTATTAGGATCGGCTTAAGCCATCTGTATCTTTCTTCTTTGGTTGATTTGGGCATAGTTTGCATATGCCCTTAGTCTATCCGGAAAGTGCAATATGTGTGTAGACATTACCTTCCGGGGGTCTTGACATGGCGCTGGATGTAGCCAAAACAATTGTGGAACGGAAAGATTTCAACTTTTGGATCAAGGTCTCCGATTCCAGCTTTACGATAACTGCCGAACATCCTGGATTTAAAATGATTATCCGCAAAGACAGTTCTATCGCATACAATCCATGACCGGTTGAAAGCCAAATAATTCTTACAAACCCGTGCCTCGCGCGGGTTTTTTCTATTCCAGGAAACCCCGCACGAAAGCGGCGTCATCAGGACTTGTTTTAGCCGCTGGAGTGCGGGGATGAATGGATCCACTCTCTTGCCAAGCC
>PEXW01000057.1 GCA_002774575.1 Candidatus Kerfeldbacteria bacterium CG08_land_8_20_14_0_20_43_14 | reverse complement strand
AACAAATCAACTAGAATATCCGCTTTTTGTTAAGCCGGCAACAACCGGCTCGTCCGTTGGAATTTCCAAAGTTAAATCCAAAAACCAGTTAGATCAAGCAATTAAAAAGGCTAGCAAATTTGATCCCACTGTTGTTATTGAAGAAGCCGTTAATAATTGTCGGGAAATTGAAATCTCGGTTTTAGGCAATTCAGTTAAAACATATCAAGTCTCTTTGCCGGGCCGGGTAATTCCGCATAATGAATTTTATGACTATAACGATAAATACCTTGACAATAGGGCTGATTTTGAATTGCCCGCAAAACTGCCTTTACAGAAAATCAAAGAAATTCAAAAAATCGCCCTTACTGCTTATAAATTAGTTGGTTGCCGCGGTTTAGCCAGAGTAGATTTTTTATTGGATAAAAACCTAAAAGTTTATCTGAATGAAATTAATACTATGCCAGGATTCACCGCGATTTCTATGTATCCAAAACTTTGGGAAATTTCAGGACTTGCTTACAGAGAATTAATAACAAAATTGATAAATCTAGCTTTGTAAATAACAACCTTCTCCGTATAAAACGAGGATGAAGTTAACTAAAAACAAAACCCTCTGAAATTTCAGAGGGCTAATTGTTTTAAAAGAGCAATCTTATGACATCCAGAGCAATAGGCCAAGCGATTGAAATCGCAGCAATAATTATCGTAATAGTGCCATAGGCGTTTTCCAGCTTTGGGTAAAACTTTCTAATCAAATCCAGCATTATCCTGCCGCCGTCAAAAAATACCAAAGGAAACATATTTGCCAAGCCCAAACCTAAAGAAAGTGAGGCAACAAATTTAAATGCCTCGGCAACATTCATTCTGCTGGCTTCTTGCACCATCAAAACCGGCCCGCCTTGGCTGCTTAAGGGTAAAAGAAAAAATATCGCCCATGCCGTAACCATTAAAACAAGCGGGCCAAAAATCGGAAAAAAATACCGACACAATTCTTTTCTTAATAAAAAAATTAAGTAACCAATAAGCAATAAGTGAATTGCATGCAGCCAATCTTGCGAGAACCAAAAATCGTAGAAAGCAAAGACGGCAAAACCAATAATTAAATTCCATATAATACCTGATCCGTAAATCACCGCCCTGTCTTTGTAGGGCAAAACTTCCAGAGTTAACTTGCCACTTTCCGAAGGCCATACATACCCTCCCAAAATAAACAAACTTATGGTAATGCTGGTATTTTCGCCAATAAATCTGGCTGGAAAGGTAATTGATGGAAAAATGCTTGGGAAAAAGCCAAAACATATTTCTTCCACCTCTACACCGCATTTCTTCATGGCAAACAGATGGCCCAATTCGTGAATGATAATTGCTAAAGATGCTCCCATTATCACAACAAAAACTGACATATTATCCTCGTTTGTAAAAGATCAGTATTTTTAAGAAAACTACAGAAAAAGTTGGGTATTGTCAAACCCAGCACCACTTTCTATCAAAATGACTTATTATTGCATTAAGATGTTTAACCAGGAGAAACATCTCTAATTTAATTTCAGTCTTTGCTTAGAAAGTGGTGCTGGGTCAAATAAAACAAAAAAAACGGCCATGACAATTGCCAATAACCGTTTTCAACTTGCTTTCTTTTTAATTACTTCCTTTTCCCTGATAAAAAGGTGCCCCAGAATACTGGCAATGGCCAAGAAAACCGCCAGCCACAAAAACTTGCCAGCCAGTTCCATGTCTGACCCAAACAGACTAAAAATGGCTAGGCATTCAACTGCCATTTTCGCTTTGCCAAAAATATTCGAACCCAATTTTCTTTTAACTTTGAAAAGGGCAGCAATACCAGGCAAGGCCGCTAAAACTATAGCCAGAAAGGTTATGAGAAAGAATTGCGAGCTTATCTGGGGATAGAATATTCGAAACTGATAAAGCAAGAAAAAATGCAGAATTTTGTCAGCCAAGGGATCCAGAAGCTTGCCCACATCAGTTACGGATTTCATCCAACGGGCCGTAGCTCCGTCGAAAAAATCCGTGGCCAAAGCCACTAAATAAATCCAGAAGGCTAGTCGATTATTTTCGCCGATTAATGCCAATATCGGGATTACGGCCAGCATTCTTAGAAAGGAAAGCAGATTAGGAATGTTTATGGTCCTTGCCATTTCCAAACCTCATAAATGTAAAAGTGCGATTTAACCTAGCCTAAATGATATTCCAAAAAGCGTCAATTTGGTTGGCGCATTAATAATAGGTTTTGGGTTTGGGTGTCGATCTCGGTATCGGCTTGGTTATTAGTTGTGGTCGTTTTGATTATTCAGCCTAAAACTTATGGCGACTACGATACTCCTGCCCCCGCCCGCCGTGCCAAGGCACTGGCGGGCAGGCGCCTTTGGCGGGGAAGTCCACAACTAAAACCAAAACCTACCCTCTCACAACCCCCTTGCCTTAATCGCTTCTGCTATTCTTTGCAAAGCCAGAGCAAAAGCCGCGGTGCGCAGATCAATTTTTTTCTCAATCGATACGCCCCAAATTTCCTCAAAACTGTTTTCCATAATCGGCTTCAATTTATCCAAAACTTCTGCCCGCTTCCAGGCTTCTCCGGTATTATTTTGCACCCATTCAAAATAAGAAACCGTAACCCCGCCGGCATTAGCCAAAACATCTGGCACCACCACGATTTTTTTTTGCCTTAAAATTTCATCCGCTTCCGGAGTGGTCGGGCCATTGGCCATTTCCACAATGGCTTTGGCTTTTATCCTGCCGGCGTTTTCCGCGGTAATGACATTTTCCAAAGCCGCGGGAATTAAAATGTCCACTTCCATTTCCAACAATTCGGCATTGGAAATTTTTTGATAATTTTCGCAATCACAAACCATGCCAGCGCAATAACAGCCGCCAATCAAGCCTTTTTCTTTTTTGGATCTCATAACATTTTCCGGATCCATGCCATGATTTCTTTTATCCAGAATCCCGCCTTTGGAATCCGATAAAGCTATTACGCTGTAACCGGCGTCATGAAGTTTTTTCGCCACATAAAAACCGACATTGCCAAAACCCTGGACCGCAACCGTAGTTCTTTCTTTGTTTAAATTTAATTTTTTTATCAAAGCTTCCACCACTAAGAATCCGCCATGGCCGGTTGCTTCAGTCCGGCCTTGGGATCCGCCCAAAGCAATCGGCTTGCCGGTAAAAGCGGCGGGCTGCCATTCGCCGGCAACTTGGCCGAATTCATCTGCCATCCAGCCCATAATAGTCGGATTAGTATAAACATCCGGAGCTGGCACATCTTTTTTGGGTCCTAAATATCTGGCAAAAGCCCTGACCCAGCCGCGGGAAAGCTGCTGCAATTCGCGCAAAGATAAACTTTTTGGTTCAACCGTAATGCCGCCTTTACTGCCGCCAAAAGGCACATTCACCACCGCGCATTTAATCACCATCCAAAAGGCCAGAGCTTTAACTTCGTCCAAATCCGCGCTGGGATGAAACCGAATACCGCCTTTAAAAGGCCCGCGCGCGTCATTATATTGCACTCGGTAGGCCTGAAAAATCTTGGTGGAACCATCATCCATTTTTACCGGAATGCCGGTTTCCAAAATTCGCACCGGTCTTTTGAGAATATCCAGGATGTATGGTTCTAAATTTATAATTTTTGCCGCGCGCTTCAACTGCGTCATCGCGCTCTCATAAGGATTGTTCGCCATGTTTTTATTATTACATTAATAATTATTTTTTCTTTCCCCAATCTATATTACCGGCTCTTTTGCCTTGCTTTGTTAATAAATATTGATGCGCTTGCAAGGCTGCTTTGGCACCTTCACCCGCGGAAATCACCACCTGCTTAAAGGCAATAGTGGTTATGTCTCCTGCCGCGAAAATCCCTGGCTTATTAGTTTCGCAATTTGGAGAAATTTTTATCTGGTTTCTTTGATCCGTTTCCACCAATTCTTTTACCCAGTCAGCCTTGGCCACATAACCGATTTCCACAAACACGCAATCGTAAGACAGGCTCTCTTCCTGGTTATTTTCTTTGTGTACTATGACAATATTTTTTACCCAATCATTGCCTTTTATTTCTTTAGTCGTCGCGTTCAAAATAACTTTTATCTTTTTACTTTCTTTCAGCCTTTGACATAAAATTGTTTCGGCATTTAAAGCTTTGGTTACATTTACAATCCAGACTTCTTTGGCCAGATCAGAAATTGATAAAGCCGCCTGAACCGCGGATGAACCGCCGCCCACAATCACCACTTTTTTATCTTGATAATATTTCGGGTCGCAGATGGCGCAATAAAAAACTCCCTTGCCCACATGTTCGGCTTCGCCTGGGATATTCAAATGCCGGTGTGACAAACCAAAAGCTAAAATAACCGCCTCGGCTTCGGCTGAAAAAGTATTGGCATTAATTCGATACCGATTTTCCGGAAGCGATTCAATGCTTTCGACTGTTTCCAGCTTAAATTGTGCGCCGAATTTTTCAGCCTGGCTTTTAAATTTTTTCATCAAATCCAAACCATCAACCTTATCATAGCCAGGATAGTTTTCAATTTCCGGCGTGGTAGCGGCCTGGCCGCCGATGTCCTGGGAAATAATCAGGGTTTTTAAAACCCGGCGGCTGGTAAAAAGCCCGGCCACCAATCCGGACGCGCCCCCGCCGACCACAACTACATCGTATTTTTCAATTTTTTTATCAGCCATGTTACCTAATATGAGCTTTAAGCTCTTTCATTATAGCTTCTTTGGACTGCAAAGCGGAAATCCGCCAAATTGGTTTGCCGGATTTAAAAATTACCAAAGTCGGAATACTCATAATTCCGTATTCTTGAGCTGTTTGGGGATTTTCATCCACTTCCAGCTTACCAACCTTGGCCTTACTACCGATTTCCTTGGCCACTTCCTCGATAATCGGCCCTTGGACCTTGCACGGCCCGCACCAGGTAGCCCAAAAATCCACCAAAACCGGCTTGGTTTTTTCCTCTAATACTTCGGCTTTAAAATTTTGATCGGTGAATTGGACTTCGGGCATAAACTTAAAAAAATTAAGGTTAAAGTGAATGTATGATAATTGAACTTAAAATAAAATTCAATGGATTCTTAAAAAACCTTGAATTTATTCAGGAATAACCTTTTGACCAATCGGTCATGGCCAGTAGAACCTTTCTTAAGGCAAACCCCTTTGGCGAAAGCGAATATTCCACTCGGGGCGGCGATTCCCTGAAAGCCTGCCTTTTGATAATTTTATTTTTTTCTAAATGCTTTAAACGTTTAGTAAGAGTCCGCGTGCTTAAATGCCCTATTAGCCGATGTAAATCAACAAATCTCAACTGTTTTTTTTCAAAAAGTCTTTGAATTAGCACAAAATCATTCCGGTCGGTGAGGACCTGGCAGCAGGCGTCAATACTACATTTTCGATTGTCCAATACTTTCATAAGTAAAGTATTACAAATATTAATACCATTGTCAAACTGACATATGACAAACCAAGCCCACAAAATTACTTCATGGCTAAATATTTTCAAAAAAAGGGCCTGCTACCTTTATAGATAGCGGGCCCATGGGGTCGGAACTTGCGAATCATCGTACGCCGAGAGTCGCGCTTGAGCACTCGAGATCTTTCGGCTTTATGATGACTTTCTTTTCGCCGCTTTGCTTAATGTACCCGGCACGAAGTGCGTCGAGTTGGTGTAAAGCGGCAACTTGCAGGACAGCATCCGCGTCAAGTTGCGCTGGTTTTACTATCTGCTATGCTCCTACCAACTCGCTTTTAATTTACATGCATATGCGTAAACCAGGATATATAGTGCTAACGCTACTTAGCGTACTTGCACTCGTTTTGGATTTTCCAGGAACCACCTGCGCTGCCAGCACATTTACCGACAGTGA
>PEXW01000051.1 GCA_002774575.1 Candidatus Kerfeldbacteria bacterium CG08_land_8_20_14_0_20_43_14 | reverse complement strand
TGCCCAAATACGCTATGGAAATAAAACCTGATATCGAAACCTTTGCCAAGATTAAAGTTGTCGGCGTGGGCGGTTCCGGCGGCTCGGCCATTGACCGCATGATTTCCTCCAAGATTCGCGGAGTGGAATTTATTGCTATAAATACCGACGCGCAAGCCCTACATCATTCCAAGGCGCCGATAAAAATCCATATCGGCAAAACCGTAACTCGGGGCCTGGGCGCTGGCATGGATCCGGAACTGGGCCGCAAAGCAGCCGAGGAAAGCCAGGACGAAATCCATGACGCCTTAAAGGGCGCGGATATGGTTTTTATTACCTGCGGCTTGGGCGGAGGTACTGGCACTGGCGCGGCTCCTATTGTGGCGGAAATCGCCCAGGATGTGGGCGCTTTGACCGTGGCCGTGGTTACCAAGCCATTCGCTTTTGAAGGCGCGCAGCGGAAGGCAATTTCTGAACACGGTTTGGGCGATCTTGCTGACCGGGTGGATACGCTTATTACCATTCCGAATGACCGGCTATTGCAGATTATTGACAAAAAAACCTCACTTTTAGACGCTTTTGGCACAGTTGATGAGGTTTTGCGCCAGGGCGTTCAGGGCATTTCCGAGTTAATTACCATTCCAGGCTTAATTAACGTGGATTTTGCGGATGTAAAGTCAATTATGGAAGACGCTGGCTCCGCTCTGATGGGCATTGGCAGGGCTTCTGGTGAAAATCGGGCCGTGGACGCGGCTAAAGCCGCCATTGACAGCCCGTTATTAGAGCTTTCAATTGACGGAGCCAAGGGCATTTTGTTCACGGTTACCGGCGGCTCGGATTTGAGCATGTATGAAGTGAACGAAGCCGCTCGGGTCATTACTGTTTCGGTTGATCCGAATGCCAAGGTTATTTTTGGCACGGTTATTGACGAGAATTTGAAGGGCGAAGTTAGGGTAACGGTAATTGCCACTGGCTTTGGCAAAGGCGGCACAGGCGTTGCCAGGCCAGTCAAGAAAATCACCCCTACCGGCCTTGAGAATTATGATTCAATCAAAGAGCCAAAAAGGAAATCCTCCTTGTTTGAACGGGCCAAACCAGTTTCCCAGGTTCCTGCCAGGCCAAGACCAGCACCAGAGCCGATTTCCATGCCCAAGCCAGAAGCGCCCAAAAAACCTGAGGAAGATTTGGAAATTCCGGCCTTTATCCGCCGGAAAATGATGTAAATTGTTATTAACAGGGGAGCGTTTGGAAAAATTAAGAGCGTCGTTTAATAACTATTTAGGCGACGCAAAAGAAAGCCAATATCCATAAGGTTTTTACTAAAAAATCGTTTTTTGCTGATACTTGACAATACTATATGTAGTGTTATACTGGGTAAATACACCACAACATATAGTATTTCAGAAGCTTTAGGCAAAATACCGATTTTCTCCCTAAATCAGAAATTCACCAGTCAGAGGCAAGAAAATCAGCTGGCATATTTCTAGGCTTCTTTAAAAAACAAAAATCACTGCCAAATAGCCGGAAGGTATGGAACGGCCCGGGCTACCCGCGTTCCGAGGTGTTTGATTGCGCGGGCTTGGCTTTTCTGATTATTTTGCGGTAATATATAGTCCCTCGGAATTATTCAAAAATTAAGAATAGGGTTTTATGAAATGCCCAGCTTGCCATAAGCCCGATACCCGGGTCATGGATTCTCGTCTTGTTGAAGGCGGTATGACCATTCGCCGAAGACGGGAATGCTCCAAATGCGGTTTTCGCTTCTCAACCGTGGAACAGACCGAAATTTTAAATCTTTCCGTTATTAAGCGCGATGGCAGGCGTGAGCCTTATAATCGGGATAAGCTGGAAACCGGCATCAAGCGCTCTTTTCAAAAATTGCCGCTTACCCAGGATGAATTCAAGCAGCTGATTAACCGGATTGAGCGGGATATACAAATTGCCGGCCGATCAGAGATAAAATCCAAAGATATTGGCGAAATTGTCATGCGGTATTTGAAGAAAGCCAATCAGGTGGCTTATATCCGTTTTGCTTCAGTCTATCGAGCGTTTAAAGATGTGGAGACTTTTCAAAAAGAGCTGCATGCCTTGTTAAAACCCCGGCACCAGAAAAAGGCCAAGGCCAAAAAACGCCGCTAAAATTTAATAACAATTTAATAATTAACCTTTAAATAAAAATATGCCCCATGCTAATTTAAGGGAAGCCGACATTCAAACCGCAACACAAGCTGGCGAGTATTCGCCAAGGGGTTTGGGTATTAAACGTCGGTATACCACGGCTGGGGTAGATCCGCTGGAGCAGGTGAATTATGAAAAAAGAAGCTCGATCATCAAAGATACGGACGGACGGATTGTTTATGAAATTAAAGATGTTGAGGTCCCGGTTTTCTGGTCCCAGGTAGCTACGGATATTTTAGCCCAAAAATATTTTCGCAAAGCCGGGGTGCCGCAATTTAACGAAGATGGTTCATTAAAGCGGGATAGCCAGGGCAATTCGATTTTGGGTTCGGAAAAAAGTGTCAAACAGGTAGTCAGACGAATTGTCATGTGCTGGCGCTGGTGGGCAGAGCATTATGGTTATTTTGCCTCTCCTGAAGACGCCAAGGCCTATCAGGATGAAATGGAACACATTTTGATCCGTCAAATGGGCGCGCCCAATTCGCCGCAGTGGTTCAATACTGGTCTGCAAGCCGCTTATGGAATTACCGGCAAAGCCCAAGGGCATTATTATGTTGATCCGCAAACCGGCGAATTAAAACAATCCGAAGACGCCTACACTCATCCCCAGCCTCATGCCTGTTTTATTCAGAGCGTTAAAGACGATCTGGTAAACGAAGGGGGAATTTTTGATTTAATTACCCGGGAAGCCAGATTGTTTAAATTCGGCTCTGGCACAGGCAGTAATTTTTCCAATCTCCGTGGCCGGGGCGAAAGACTGGGCGGCGGAGGTTCGTCTTCGGGGCTTATGTCTTTTTTGCAGATTTTTGATAAAGCCGCGGGCGCCATTAAGAGCGGCGGTACCACCCGCCGGGCGGCGAAAATGGTGGTAGTGGACATAAATCATCCGGATATCCGGGAATTCATCAATTGGAAAGTTAAAGAAGAGCAAAAAGTCGCGGATTTAGTCGCCGGCAGTAAAATTAATTCCAGGTATCTGAATGAAATTATGCGGGTGGCTCATGAAGAAGGCGCGACTACGGTTAATGCTTCCGCCAAGCTGAAAAAAGTCGTTCAAGAAGCGGCCAGCCGGGGAGTGCCGTTAAATTATATTGCCCGGGTTTTAGATTTGGTTAAACAGGGCAAAACCAGTATTGATTTTCCGGTTTTCGATACGCATTTTGAAGGCGATGCTTATGCGACCGTCTCCGGCCAAAACAGCAATAACACGGTTCGGGTTACCAATGAATTCATGGAAGCGGTTAAAGCCAGAGCGCCTTGGAGTTTAAAAAACCGGGTCGACAATGCCGTTGCCAAGACCCTGCCTGCCAGGGATTTGTGGGATGAAATTTCTTACGCAGCCTGGTCCTGCGCGGATCCGGGTCTGCAATTCGACACCACGGCCAATGAATGGCACACCTGTCCAGAAGACGGCCGGATAAACGGCTCAAACCCGTGCAGCGAGTATATGTTTTTGGATGACACGGCCTGCAATTTGGGCTCCATTAATCTGGCTAAGTATTTAAACGATGAAACCGGCGTGTTTGATCTGGATAGTTTTCGCCACAGCATTCGCCTTTGGACTCTGACTTTGGAAATTTCCGTGCTCATGGCCCAGTTTCCAGGCAAAGAAATTGCCAGGAAGAGTTTTGAATTCAGGAGCCTGGGCCTGGGTTATGCTAATTTAGGCACGGTTTTAATGACCCTGGGCATTCCTTATGATTCTCAAGACGCCCAGGCCATTGCCGCTGCTTTAACCGCGATTATGACTGGTGAGGCCTATGCCGCTTCGGCCGAGATTGCCAGCGCCACTTCGCCTTTTCCGGCTTATGAAAGAAATAAGCGCCACATGTTGAGGGTTATCCGTAATCATCGTCGGGCCGCCTATAACGCGCCGGCTGACGAATACGAAGGCTTGTCAATTACGCCAGTGGGTATTGATCCAAGTATCTGCCCGCCATATTTACTGGAGGCAGCCAAAGAAGCCTGGGATCGGGCCATTGCTTTGGGTGAAAGATTTGGTTTTCGAAATTCTCAAACCACGCTCATTGCTCCGACCGGCACGATCGGTTTGTTGATGGATTGCGACACGACCGGGGTGGAACCAGATTTTGCCGTGGTCAAATTCAAAAAATTGGCCGGCGGCGGATTTTTCAAAATCGTCAATCAGTCCATAGCTAAGGCTTTGAAGCGCTTGGGTTATACAGATCAGCAAATTAAAGATATTGAAAATTACGCCAAAGGTCATGGCTCATTGTCTGGCTGTGCCAGTATTAATCCTGAAATTTTGCGGCAAAAAGGTTTTTCCGATTCGGATTTGGCGAATATCGAACAGAATTTGCGAACCGCTTTTGACATCCGTTTTGTTTTCACGCCTTATGTTTTGGGTGAGGAAAGCTTAAAGCGAATCGGTCTGACCAAAGAGCAGATCGCCGACCATAAGCTGAATGTTTTGAAAGCTTTGAGTTTTACTGACGAGGAAATAAACGAAGCCAATGAATATGTCTGCGGTACCATGACCGTGGAAGGCGCGCCGCATCTGAAATCAGCGCATTATCCGGTTTTTGACTGCGCCAGCAAGTGCGGGATTAAGGGCAAAAGGTTCATTGCCTATGAGGCGCATCTGAAAATGATGGCCGCCACCCAACCTTTCCTCTCCGGCGCGATTTCCAAAACCATAAACATGCCCAATGAAGCCACTATTAAGGAAATTGAAAACGCTTATATGAAAAGCTGGAAATACATGCTCAAGGCCGTGGCTTTGTACCGCGATGGCTCCAAGCTGTCACAGCCATTGAACGCTGTGTCCGGCCTGGATGAGCTGGGTCAGGCTGACACAGCCGAAGATGAAGTCAATGAAAAAGTAACGCCGCAGCAGGTTTCAGATGCCGTGGCCGGGCAGATTGTTAGACATGCCTTGCCCAACAAGCGCAGCGGCTTTGTGCAAAAATCTTATGTCGGCGGCCACAAGGTTTATTTGCGGACCGGCGAATATCCTGATGGCCGGCTGGGTGAAATCTTTATTGACATGTACAAAGAGGGTACTGCTTATCGCAGCTTGCTTTCCATGTTCGCCATTTCCATTTCTAAAGGCTTGCAATACGGCATACCTTTGGAAGAATATGTGGATACTTTCACTTACACTCGTTTTGAGCCGGCCGGACCAGTCCAAGGCCATGAAAATGTGAAAATGGCCACTTCAATTTTGGATTATGTTTTCCGCGTGCTGGGTTTTGAATACCTTGGCCGCACGGATTTAGTGCATGTCAAACCTGATACCACGCCGCAAATGGATAATAAGCCAAAGGCCGTGCAAGAGCCTTTGCCAATGAATGTGCCAAAAGTGAATATTACCGAAGCCATGGCCAGCAATGTCGGCTTTGGCATGCATCATTCCAAGGATGAAGCCAGACAGCAGGGTTACACCGGCGACCAGTGCGCCGCCTGCGGGAGCATGAAAATGAAAAGAAACGGCACCTGCATATTGTGTCTGGATTGCGGAGAAACGACGGGGTGTTCATAGATTAACCCCTCCCAAACCCTCCCTTGCTAAGGGGAGGAGTTTAAGAACAGGTCCTCCCCTCCTTACCAAGGAGGGGGATAGGGGGAGGTTTTTGTGTTAGGATAAAATTAATGACCAAGCTTTATAATCAGAAAAAGCAAACGCCCTTGCGAAAAATTTTGCGCGAGAACATGCCAAAAGCAGAAATTTTGCTTTGAGGGAAATTAAAAAATAAGCAGTTACTTGGCTTTAACTTTCGTCGGCAATTCAGTATTGGCAGATATGTAATTGATTTTTATTGTCCTCAATTGCGCTTGGCTATTGAAATTGATGGAGAAACTCATTTAACTGATCATTCCAGAAATTATGATGAGCAACGACAAAAGAGTTTGAACTGACCCCCATATACTAGACACGACGGTCTAGACCAATTAACGTGTGGGCATATGAAAAAACATC
>PEXW01000036.1:5974-6424 GCA_002774575.1 Candidatus Kerfeldbacteria bacterium CG08_land_8_20_14_0_20_43_14 | reverse complement strand
GCCATGTCCGCCCTCTTTTACTCCATGCTGTCAGTGCGGGCATTCAATGGTCTAATCGCCCTGCGATCCGACTACCAGGTGACAATTTACGTGGGTAAGATCAAAAAGTTCATTCCACTCAATAAGCTGGTGACACTCTCGCCAGAACATCTCAACAGGGCAAGGAATTTTGGCAGGAAATCGCTTGAGGAAGTCCAAAAACTGCTCGAACAGTTTGGCTTGAGCATGAACATGTCCCAGGAAGAAATCAAAGTTTGCTTTAATCCCCCAAAGCATTCCCGAAAATAGTTTAACTTTCAATAAAGTAGTGCTCGCTTCGGCACCGAGCCGGTTGAACTTCTGATAAAGGACATTCGTTCAGCACTTGAATAGTGATTTCTATAATCGCACCTTGGTTATGAAAAGGGTGGCTGCTTAAAGCCCCCTTTTTTTAAATATTAAGTTATTCGC
>PEXW01000036.1:0-5910 GCA_002774575.1 Candidatus Kerfeldbacteria bacterium CG08_land_8_20_14_0_20_43_14 | reverse complement strand
TTCGTAGCAAATTCGTCATTATAAACATCAATGCAATCAAATAGTTTCTTAAACCACCCCTCTCTGCTCATTTTTTTAATCTCCTTTTCTGTAAATTTCTCAAAAAAATCCCTTTTACCAAGTCGTTCTGGCAATTCATCCCAAAATGTATCTTCGTCATATTCATCATGCAAAGCATTTACATCTGTTTCTTCTTCAAAGAATCTTGTCGGAAAACATCTGTCGCCATCAGACTCCTCGTGATTTAAATACTCTTCAAAACCAAACTGTGGTGCCAAAGAAAAAATATAATCCTCAATTTGTTCATATTCTTTCTTTATATCTTCCGTACGATGGGCGTTTATTAACCAATTGCCCAAGTATACAATTTTTAAAAGTAATTCATATTGCTCCCTTGATAACGAAATAGTTTGAAGTTTACCAGTCATATTATTTTAATTTAAATGTAATCTTATATCAATTTAGCAATATAAATTATTACTTACTCATGCTTTTTCAAGTGATCGAGAATTGTTATATCGCCCTTTTCATATTCGCCTACTTCATAGCCATCATAGCTGAAATGATCGCCATCCTGGTAGAAGTACAAAGCAACCTTGCTATCCAAAATAATCTGGAAACCGCGGTTGTTATCACCATTCAGCGGGACCAAATCCACGCGCTTGGTTTTTACCAGGGTCCCCTGGAGTGCGCTAAAATCAATCCCGCCGGCCATTTGGCGGCTGAGATGTTTAATGGTCATTCGCGGAAACAATCGGAAAAAAAGACGGGTATACCAGGGTAAGGAGGCGGACATATTTATTGATACTTTTAGACTTTCGTTGAAAATTAAGAAACTGCTAATTTCAGTTTTTCTACATTTTTATAGAAAAACTGAATTACCAAAAATGCATCTATTCAGGGGATTGCAACCTGCCGATCCAATTCTGCAAGTAAGGTACCGGAAAAATTCTTAATTATTAAATGCTGATCTGCCGGTAAGAGAGCGCTTAACTCTTCGTTGAAATTTATACCTGCCGCGGTTCGCGCAATTGTTTCTTTTGCCCGTGACAATCGGTGTTTTTGGTCTATCGTCAGCAAGCCTTTACGTATTATGAAGTAAAGATCGTAGAAATCCCTTGCTTTGTGGCGGTTAAGTAGTGCGCCAAAAATCTTTTCTTCTACAAGTTCTTCCTGGGGCAATTGCAGAAGGTTATACACTGAGACAAAGTCATTCGCCACAGTCGCTAGGTTCCCGGTCAACTTACGGCCATTACGGCTGGAAATGTTTATTTCAATATTTACTGGTGGATAATCACTGAAGCGCACCTGGGCAATACCGAAGTAGCCATCAGTGGTAGGCCCAAATTTCTCACCGAGCTGAACTTGCAGACCAATCCCTTCAAGTTCAACCAAGGCATTTTGAAAAATATCTTCAATGAGTGTTTGGCGTTCGTGTATCTTCGTGTCAAAAAGCGAAAAATCCAGGTCTTCAGAAAACCTAGGACTCATGTACACAATTCGCAACGCCATCCCTCCTTTGAAAAGCAGGTGCTGGGCTTTTTCCTGTTTATACAATGCCGCCAGGAAAAGGTGCTGGCAGTACTCACGAACGGTGTTTGGATACTCACTCGTATGATACTTTGTAGAGAGTAAGTGTAAAGTTTCTTGGGTAATCATAAGCTACCTAAGTGTAGTGATAATGACAGCAACGAGTTTCGCGTTATCAAACATTTTTGCGTAGCGTAATACTTTATCCCGATTCAATTTTTCTTTATCAATCCTCTGAAGCGGTTGACTACCTGATCGAAGGCGATAATAAGTGAGATCGACAAATGCTTTTTCGGGTTCGGCAATAGCAAAGCCAATTCCACGCTGGCGGATAACATGGTAACCAGTGTACGCGCTCATTTTAATTTTTCGATAGCTGAATACTTTTCCCCGAATCGTGAATTTCCTCGTTGCTTTTGGGGTAACAGAGGTAATACTGTAGACATTTTCAGGAATGATACGGTGGTACGAAAGTGCAAATTCAAGCGAAATATAGGAAGGTTCATACAAATGATTAGCTAAAAAAGTATCCGGAAGAACCGATGAGGGCATAGTGTAAATATTCTGGCGCAAGCGTTCAATCAGCCCACGCTTGCGGTATCGGTGCAATGTCAGAAGTGCTGCTGACTTCGATACGCCAAACTCCCTGCGCACATCTAACCAAGAAAAAAGCGGCTGTTTGCCTAATTTCCTTTGAAAATCTGGCCAATTCAGTAACTTATCCATATTGATAATTTACCGAATCTAGTTAATTTTGTCAATAATAACTATTATTTTACTTGTTTTAATAGATCTTTTACCGAATCTCGACTTATCCCCTTCCCCAACCCAGTATTAAACATCCTTCCTGGCACCCAAATGCCTTTCACGCCTTTTTCCAGCAATCTTTTCCACAAATCCCAATCTTGATAGCGCTTTAAGCTTTCATCAAAGCCAATACAATTTTCCCGTCTTAATAATGACATAGTGGAAATGTAATTTCCTTTTTTCAATCTTTCTGCATCAAAGTCAAATAAATCAAAAGTGTGCCAGCCGAATTTAAAATCGCAATACGCGTAACCAGCTTCAGGGTGCAGCAATAAAGCCCTGGCCATGCGTTCTAACATTTGGGGATGCAATTCTACATCCGCATCACAATATAAAATAAATTGGCCAGTGGTTTTGGCAAAACCTACATTGCGGGCAGCTGGGGCGCCGCGGTTCTCTTGTTTTATCAATTCCACTTTGAATTGCTTAACAATTTCAGCAGTCTTATCTTTGGAACCATCATTAACCACAATTATTTCTGAAGGTTTTAAGGTTTGATTTTGTAAATCTGTAATTATTTTAGCTAAAGTCTTTTCAGCATTAAAAGCCGGGATGACCACGCTGATTTTTGCGCTTGGAACAGAATTGATTAGCTGGAGCAATTCCAAAATCTTTTTCCGCCTGTCTTCCCAGTTAAAATGCTGCTTGGCAAATTTCGAGGCGCGTTCAGAATAACGCAGTAATTGGTCTGGATGATTCAAAAATGGCTCAATGGCTTTGGCAATTTCATCAGCCTTGCCTGGCTCGACAATTTCACCAGTCAAGCCTTTTTCAATAGTTTCAGGAATACCGCCGCTATTGCTGCCAATGACTGGCAAGCCATGCATTTGAGCTTCGGCACTGACCAAACCAAAACCCTCCACATCCCCATTGGCTAATTCAACACTGGGAAAGATAAATAAATCAGCGGCTGCATAAGCCAAATTAATGTCTTCCAGGTTATTTATTAAATGCACGCGATTGGCAAGTTTGTGCTTATCAATTCGTTGCCGAATCCTCCCCTCTTCTGGCCCGCGGCCGACAATCAGATAATGCAAATTTGGATATTTCTGCGACAAGCTTGCCTGCCCGCCGAAGCCTTGGCAAAGACGGGAAAAAGCCTCTATGGCAATCAAGTGGCCTTTGCGTTTAACCAACCTACCAACAGTCAATAATACTTGACTGTTAACAGGTAAGCCAAGGGTTTTCCTGGCTTCAATTTTAGAAACTGCTGACTCTGGCAAACTGGCCCCAGGAGTGAGAACAATCCGCCGGCTTTCAGCCACGCCAAGCCGTTTAAGATGACCATTAGTATACTGGCTGTTAGCAATGACCAAGTCTGCTTGCGGCAAATTTTTTCTTAACATACGCCTACGCAAGCCGCCGGCCATGTCATAGCTCAAAACATCCATGCCATGGGTTATTACCATAACTTTTGTGCCGAATTTTTTACGACAACGCAAAGCCGAAGTCAGATAAGGCGCATAATGACCCAAGACAATCAAATCATAGTGATTTTTCTTAACCAGCTTTGGAATCTGCCAGATTGTTGGAAGCCAGCTGGGCCTGAAAAATTTATGGGATAAAAGCGGCTGCCGGATAATTTTCCAGCCATGCGCCACTGATTCCGTAGGCTCACACAAAACTTCAACTTCCCAGCTTGGCTGGTTGAACAGATTCGCCAAAAATTTTTCCACGCCGCCAAAACGAGGCAGAAAAGTTGTGGTTATAAGCAGGATTTTCATGCGCTCTTTCGTCGAAGCAGTGAATTTTTAAAATCAGAAAATTCCGTTTTTAGCATGCCTCGGAATAAAAACAAACAAATGAAATAAACTACAAAAAACAGAACGCCCAACGGAACCGCAGAGGCTTCCCGGCCCATAAACGGCAAATGCAAAAAACTTTTCAAGGGCAGAACTATGGCACCCCCGATTAAAGCAGCTAAATAAACTTTAACCAAGCGCTTAAACAGCCTTTGATAAGGCACTTCTATCTGCTTATTGATCCAATACATGCCCAGGGAAAAAAGCGTGATTCCGCTGGCAAAAGTCGCGATGGCCGATCCAAAATAAGAAAACTTTTTAATCAGCAAAGCATTCAGAGAAATGTTGACCAAGACCGTAATGCCCATACTGATTGTATTCAACCTGGTTTTATTAACCGCGTTAAGTAAAGTGCCGACTGGGAAATTCATGAAAATAACCGGCAGGCTCAAAATTAAAATCTGCAAAGGACCGGCGGCTGGCGCGAAAAATTTTTTAAAGGCCAAACCGACGATGCCGTCCGCCAAGACAAACATCACGATTGAAGTCGGCACGGAAATAATCATCATATAGACCAAAGCTTTTTCAAAAGTATTTTGGAGCTGCTTTTTGGAACTGACAAAAAAGGCGCTCATGGCCGGGTAAAGTCCGGCCGCAAAAGCTGACGGCAAAAATTCCAAGGCAAAAGTCAATTTGTGGGCGATGGCGTAATAAGCCACGGAATTGGCGCCTTTGAATATCAAAAGTAAATACCGGTCAGTGTAAGTGTAAACTTTAGTCAGCATGGCCGCGATGGCAAAAGGGACAGCCATCTTCAGCAGCAAAATAATCATGGCTTTATCCCAAATAATTTTTGGCCAGATTTTCGCGTATCTCCTGACAGCTACTATTGACCAGCCAAAATTCACTATACTGGCAATGACTGTGGCAAAGAAAACCCCGCGCATACCGAAATTCATTTTCAAAGCGGCATAGCCTAAGCCCACGGCAATAATCTGATTGACAATCATGCCCAGAGCTTCGTACTTCATGTTTTGCAAGCCCCGCAAAACCGCGAAAAAAGTCAGGGTAAAAGTATCAAAGACCACGATTAAGGCTACCAGATAAAGCGATGATTGGACTTCCTGTGAAAAACTGCCGAAATTCGTAACCAATCCAAAAGCCGCCAAAACAACCAGGGCAAATATCAATTTGATACCTAAAACATTACCAATGTAACTTTTGGTGCTGCTTGGCTTTCTGGCAATTTCTCTGGTGATTACCGCTGACAAGGAAAAATCAATCAGGATCAGAGCGATAGGAATTAAAGATTTTATGGGATCATAAGCCCCGGTTTTGGAAACCCCGATATGGTTTACGACAACCGTGTAGTAAACAAAAGAAATAATCTTCTGCAAAATAAAAGCACCCGTTAAGTACGAGGTATTCCTTAAGATTTTGCTTTGACTTTCGTTTGTTTCTGAAATTTTACTTATTGACATAGCTGGATGGGGTTTAACTGCGGACCTTTTCAGACCGCGCGAATAAATTTTCCCCTACCGCTTCTGCCACTGCGGAGCTCGGCGTGCGCGCTTCAAACCGTATTTCTTTCGTTCTTTAATTCTGGCGTCTCTGGTCAAAAGTCCGGCACTTTTCAAACTCGGCCTTAAAGTCGGGTCTAACTGAATTAAAAGTTTGGCCAGACCATGTCCAATGGAATGCGCTTGCGCGGCCTTGCCCCCGCCTTGAGCCTTGATTGTCAAACGGCCCTTGGCCCAACCAGTCAAATTCAACGGCTCTCGGGCCATTTCAATCCAGGGTTGAAAACCAAAGTATTTTTCCAAAGTTAAAT
>PEXW01000050.1 GCA_002774575.1 Candidatus Kerfeldbacteria bacterium CG08_land_8_20_14_0_20_43_14 | reverse complement strand
TCGCAAATTTCCCTAAAATCACAATGAACGCAAACAAATTTTGAAGCCGTAGCCGCGAAATCGCTTTTCAATATCTCTTCAATGGTTTTGGAAATTTCCGCTTTGGTTTTTTCAATGGCTTTTTCATCTACTTTATAGGAATACGGCTTTTCTGTGGCCAAATAAATATAAGTCAATTTAACCGGATTCATTTTTAACGCTTCCCGCGCGGCCATGGCGTAAATGTGCAGCTGCTCCAATTCCGCGTCTTTTTCCTCTTCAGGCGGCCTTTCTGAAGTTTTATAATCAATAATTTCAATACCGCCGGCGATTGAATCAATCCGGTCAATCTTACCTTTAATTCTTTGGCCATTAATGGTGATGGTAAAACCTTTTTCCAAATCAATTGGCTTGGGCCAAGGCAGGAGCAAGCTATCATAAAACCTTTTTAAAAAATCAATGCCCCGTTTTTTATATTTTTGCTTTTGTTTGACATCTTCATACCAAGAATCAATCCAAGCGCTTTGGTAAATCTGCTGTAATTCCGACCAACTGACCAAAGCTTCTTTTGTTTCAGTTCTTTTGGCGATTTGATTGCCGAACAAGTCCTGCTGACTTGCATTCGACCGCTCGTTGACCAGTTTGAAAAAATTCAAAAGCGTGGTGTGAATGGTCTGGCCAAAACTGAAAGTGGCTTTGCCCGGAGTTGGAATTTTTAAGAGATGCGCGTACTTGTACTGCTTGGGACATTTTTCAAAAGCTTTTAATTGGGTAAAACTGAAATACGGCGGCAAGGCTTTGCGCAATAATTCCAAACTATTTTCCTGCCTGATTGGTCCATTTTCTGGCTTGGCTAATAGGCCTAATTTCAATTTAACAGCTTTAGCTTTAAGACCTAACTCTTCAATAAACCTGGATGGCTTTTTCTTGCGGTTGCCGCCATAATCTTCTGCCGCGGTAAAAAACACGGCTTGTTTGGCACGGGTAATGCCCACATAAAACAGCCGTCTTTCTTCTTGCAAATGCCAATCCCCTTCTGGCAATTTCTCTCTGACCAAAGCATCGGGCAATTCAATAGCTTCCCTTCTTTCAATGGTCGGGAATCTTTTATCCACCAAATTTACGATAAACACATATTTGAATTCCAAGCCTTTGGCCCCGTGCACAGTCATAATTTTCACGGCTTCCGGACCCTGCTCCCATTCTGGCAGTTTTATTCTTCCGCTGTCGCCGGCTTCCTGGGCAAAAGCCAATTCTTTCAAATAATTCTTAACTGTCGGCTCGGTATGACGAATCTGAAAATTATGGAAAACCTGGAAAAGCTGATTTACATAATTCACCTGCTCCAAATGTTCAGAATCAGTCTTGCTGGTAACATCTTTTAGCAAACCAGAATCTTCCAAAAACTTTAAGCCAACTTCGCCCACGGGCTGGGTACGGGCCAGTTGGGTATGTTTATCCAGCCAACCGTCTAATTTTTCAATAGCAGCTACGGTTTCGGGTTTAAAACCGCTCAAGGCCCGAATTCTTTTCATGACTTCATACAATGACCTGGCTTCCCGTTTGGCCATGACCATCAAACTCATGACTTCAGGCATGGGAATATTTAAAATCGGCAAGGTCAGAATCCGGTATAAGCTTGGGGTTTCGTGATAATTATCCAGCAATTTTAAATAATTTAATATATCCAGCACGATTGGCTGACGATACAAACCGGCCGAAGCAATGAATTGAAAAGGAATTTCTGCCGATTTTAACTTTTGGATAAAAGCCGTGGCATAATCATTAGCCCTGACCAAAATGGCAAAATCATTATAAGAAATTTTATCTTTTTCAAATTTTTTAATTTCCAGGATTTTTTCAATAACTGCCGAAATTTCCTGCTCCAGAGTCGGCATGAGCCAATACTCGATTAAGCCTTTATCTTTAGTTTGCGCAACTAGTTTTTTGCTTATACCTTTTTTAGCTTTTAGCCTTCTTTTTCTTGCTTGTAACTCTAAGCTCAAAGCTGCTATGCTCTTCTGCTCTTTTAGCCCCATGCTCTTAGCCCCTGTGCTCTTTTGCCCCTCAATCTCCCTCCCGCTCCCCAACTGCACTTCTAACCGATTAGGATTATTATTCTGAATAAATTCATAAGACAGATCCAGAATATTTTGGGTGCTGCGATAATTTTCAGTCAAAACAATTTCTTTGGTCCCGGTAAAATCTTTTTTAAAAGCCAATATGTTGGCAACTGAAGCGCCCCGGAATTTATAAATGCTCTGATCATCGTCACCCACTACAGTCAAATTATTTTTGGGTCTGGCCAAAATTTTTACCAGCTCATATTGCGCCCAATTAGTGTCCTGGAATTCATCAACCAGAATATATTCAAATTGTTCCCGATATTTATTTAAAATTTTTGGCCGGTTTTGGAAAAGATACAAAGCCTGGGTGATGAGATCGCCGAAATCCAAAGCGCCTTTTTCAAAAAGCAACTGCTGGTAAGTATGGTAAGCATTAGCGATTTCATTGATACGCTCTGATTCAACAATTTGATCAGCCTCTTCATCTATTTTCTTTTTTCGGAGCTCCACTTGTGCACCTTCTTCTTTCAATGAAGTCCCTTGTGGAGCGACGCCCCGCCCATGTTCTGATTTTGAGTGACTGACGGGGCGGCCGTGCACTTGATCGAGATCCAGCTTCAATTTTTCGGCATACTTTAAATACTCTTCGGGTCTTATAGCTTCGTCCTTGCAGCGGGAAAAGTGTTTAATCAAGCTGGCTACGAATTTAGTGGGATTGCCCAAAGGCCGGTAATAATTCAATTCAAACTTATCCAGATTCTCCCGCATTAAAATGGCCTGATCGGTTTCATCAAGTAATTTAAAGTCCGGAGTCAAACCAATATCCAAAGCGTGGTCGCGTAAAATCCTTTCGCAAAAACTGTGAAAGGTGGAAACCCACAAATCCACATAGCCCATAGGTAAAAGCTTATCCACCCGCTCTTCCATTTCTCCGGCAGCCTTGTCCGTAAAAGTCAAAGCCAAAATATGGTCAGGCTGGATTTTTTGATCCGAAATTAACCAGGCCAGACGCTGGGTAATGACTGTGGTTTTACCAGTACCTGCCCCGGCCACAATCAAGAGCGGCCCACTTTTATGGGTAATCGCCTGCTTTTGAGCAGGATTTAAAGATGACATAAGAGCCATATGGATATTTTAGTATATTCATAACTAAAAAGAAAAACCTGGCCATTCAAGGACGGGTTTTAAAAAAATCGATAGCAAAATTCACTTATAGCGGTATGACCAGAGCCAAGCAGCAATTGGCAAACCAGGAAACATGGCCAAGGCCGTATAAACATAACTAGCCTGACTTAGCGCGATTATTATGATCGCTATTCCTAAAGCAAAGCTCCCTGGGATCGTCATAAATTCCATAATGGCAGAATTTGCAGTGCTGCACATGGCTTTTGCAAATATCCAGCCGGCAAATATGGCCAGGCTCAAACTCGTCAATACCCCAGCAGTAAAATTCAGTAATGTCAGCATTACTAAAATGGAACCCGCGAATAGCCCAGCACAAACTCCAATAAGAAAAAATAGCGCCCCCTGAAAACAATAGGGTGCAAATGGTCTATTCCTTCGCCAGGCGTTTACTTGATTGTGAATTAACAAATCAACCATTTTTACCTACCTTTTGTTTTGTTTTTTACTGTTTTTAATAAACCAAATTAGCACAGAAACATTTTCCTGTCAATATTGCGGTTTTAAAAAACTCCAAATCACCAGACTAGCCTCCTAACTTCAATAATCTTTTATCTGAACCTCTCCAGTATGAGAAATGGTTATATAAGTTGGAGCATGTTCCCCGGTCCAGGAGCCAGTATTGTAATACATAACCCCATCCTGCAAAAAACCTTCGGCTATGTGGGTGTGTCCGCAAAAAACCGCGTCTGCCGTTATTTTTTTTTCTTTAAGATATTTTACCACTCCTTGGGCCACCTCTTCATTTATATGCAGCCAGGTTTTGCTTTTTTGCTTGATAAAACGGCTGAAATGATGATACTTGCCGTCAACTTTCTGGATGAAATTAAAAATCCAATCCGGGATCCGGCTCAAACGAGGCCAATTAATAACCCACTTATCAAACTGATCACCATGCATGGCCAAAAATTGTTTCTCGCCGATTCGCCATTGGAATTCGTCCAAAACCCCGACGCCGGCTACATGCGACATCAAATCAACCAAGGCTTCATCATGATTGCCGCGAATCCAGATGGCTTTGGCATTGCTTCGACGGTCGTTTATTTTTCTGATGGCCCCGATGATTTTCCATTCAAATTTCCCGAACTTGGAAAAATTCAAATCATCAAAAATATCACCCAACAAAACAATCTGGCTGAATCCATAGTGATTTTTACTGACCTGAAAATCCTCCAAAAAACCGTAAAAATCTTTGCTCCGGCTGATTCGCGAACCTAAATGCAGGTCGGAAACCAGAACTGTATGAATGTCATTTTTGTGCTGATGATTCATTTCCCTAACCCATCAACTAACCTGAATAACAATACAACTCCTTGTTCAAGAGAATGTATGTGATTACAATTTTTCATAAGTTTATACTAACTTATTTTTATTAAATTAACAATAAAAAAACCCGAGAAATAATCAGTACTCCTCGGGTTGAGTGATTTTGCTGGAATCTCACCAGCAATCTACATCTTATGACCTCCGGATATGGCGTCTAGATGATCACTACCTCATACAAACTGCGTTTCATAATTACGGTCCAGACCTTTCTTTTTTCCTTTGTCTTCACTGTATTTTTGTTTTTGCCTCATTAACATGAAATGAGGCTGATTTTGGGATAGCATAAACAACTTTACCGGAAAACCCCCTTACCAATATTTGATAAGGGGGCATCCTTATTCTGCTTTTGGCTGGAACAGCTTCAGATATTTCACATAAAGATACCCGCCAATCAGCAAAGTAAATAATCCAAGCCCAAACAAAGTAGCGGTTAAGGAAGCTGTTTTTAAGGCCAGGCCGCTAATACCCAAAAAAAAACTGCCCAAAACCATCTACTGCCGCTTGAATGGAAACCACTGTCGCCCGGTTTTCTGATTCCAGATGGTCATGCAAAAAATGCCCCATGAAAGGACGGAGATGCCCTCTGACCATATTTTGGAACAAAACCAATAAAGTCATTGGCCAGTAAACCAAAATAGACATTAAGACAATCGGCAAGCCGGTGAGAAAAACCATGCCAAAGATATTCAGCTTTTCCGGCAATTTTTTCGCCAGCCAATCTGAACCATAACTGAATATTGCCGCCACCAAATTCATGGCAAAAAATACCCAACCATAAAATACCAAAGGCAATTTCACTAATTCAAAGTATGGGTTGTAAGTGAAAAACCAGGCTTTGCCGATTACATTCAGTAAAACCATATAAGCGATTATCCACTTGACCTTTCTACTGTTAGCCACGAATAAAACGCTCAATTTCATTAAATTCCAGTGCCGCCTGTAGGTTACGCGCTCGCCCAAACCCAAAATTATTCGTGGCGGCTCTTTCATCAGGCAAACCGCGACCAAAGCGACTAACATTCCCGGGATACCCAACCATACTGGCAAGCGCATATTGATGCTGGCTAAATACCCAACCGCAATTGAAGTCAGAGCCATGAGTAGCAATCTAATGCCAGTGGTTTTGCCCTCCAGCTTTTTGTACTTATCAGTTTCGCCGGTTACGGCCAAGGTATCATACAAAAAAGAAGAATCGGCGCCGGAGATAAAGGAAAGGCCGATTGCCCATAACAGATTGGCTAATAAAACCGATTTTGGCGAATAAGCCGTGGCAAAAACCACATTATCCAATAATATCAAAACACTGCCAATGACCATCATTTTCTTTCTGCCAATCAAAGCAGCCAAAGCGCCGGTCGGCAGCTGTAAAACTATCAGCAATAACATGGTGCCGGCTTCCAGAAGGTAAATCCCAGAAAGGCTCATGTGTCCCACTTGCTTAAGGTAAAGAATCAGTATAGGGCCCCAAAAAAGCGGCTCGCGCAAGGCTTGGAAAATTCCGTAAAGGATTAAATTCCTTTTGGCTTGAAATCTATCCATAATCAATTTCCTTTCTTCTTGAATTGTTAATGAACTTTCAAAATCCTGAATAAAACAAAAAATCTCGGCCTGGATGCAGCCAAGATATTATTTGCTTAAAAAATTAAGTTAATTCATAAGCATATCCAAACTGCACACAGGCAAAAATCCATAAACACGGTCAGTATTAGCAATATAAAAACCGACGTGTTTTGACAAAATTTTTTGACCCATATTCAATTGTGGGATGCTTAAATTCATATGTTTTTAGACTAAGTTTCAATATAATCCTAAAAGCTTTTCTTGTCAACAATAAAAGCCCGGAGTATTAGCAAGATGTTGGAACAGGCTTAATTAAGATTTTGGCTAAGTCTAGAGGATTTTTCAG